>JARGFK010000010.1 GCA_029211065.1 Desulfobacterales bacterium | reverse complement strand
AATATAATTAAACGAAATGCATTTGCCGCCCTTTTTGTTGGCGATATAATGCATTTCTTCGATTGTTAATTTTTTTGGCATGATCCTGATACTTTAAAAATTAAAGGAAACCTTGCCAAAGTGTTCATCTGATCAGGCCTTAATCGGGATAGAGAATATCATCCTCATGCCCCACTTGCAATAACTGCGATAACACCTATAAATTATTGCCGGAAACAAAAGGTTTGAATTATCCGTCGCTCTTTTCCCGGGGCGCAACGATCTTTTGAATATCTTCTTTGATTTTGGCGCGGTAGTAGCTTACGGCAGCCTCGTTTCCCATGATCATATCGAGCTGGCGCGAGTGAATGGTCAGATAGCCCAGGATCTTGAGGTGGTCGATCATCACTTCTTTTTCCTGGTTTTCCAGGCGGGCGATCAGGTTGTCTTCCTTGATGTTCAGCTTAAACCCGTAATCCTCCAGGATTTCTCCCACAAAGAGCACCCGCTTGAGCCGACGGTCGTAATCGGCGGCACCCCCCTTAAAGTGAAAACTAATGTAGTTTTCCACCGGCCACTCGCTCACCAGGGTTTCGATTGTTGAAAAATGGAATCCCAGGCGGGATGTCAGGCTGCAAAAATTCTTAGAAATCATGAAATAGTTTTTTTCGGCGTACTGTGATTTCACGCCGGTGGTTAAGGCCGTGTTGGCTGTTGCCCGAAACATCACCGACATCAGGCCCTTGCCGTCAATGGGCGGCGGCCCCTTCCATCATAAAGCTGCCCCACAGTCTGAAAAATTTCATATTCCTCAGCTCCTCCATCTCCGACAAATTTATCTAAATAATCCCTTGCCTGATACGGGTCCGACTACTTATTCATTCACCCGACTGAATCATCTCCTGTATATGTTTTATCTTCTGCTCCTGAATGGAAATTTTCTTATAGGCATCCTCAAGTTTGTACATCAGCTCATCAATGCCGATGGACTTAATCAGGTAATCGAAGGCGCCTTTTTCCATCCCCTTGAGCGCCAGTTCCATCTTGGCATAGCCCGTCAGCAAAATCACCTCCACCAGCGGCGCCATTTTTTTTATCTCGACAAGCGTCTGGATGCCGTCCATTTCAGGCATCATGACATCCAGGGCCACCACATGGGGCGGATCTTCCCGGATCATTCCCAGGGCCGCTTGCCGTCCGGGGCGGTTCGTGCCTGTATTTCCCTTAACTGGAGTCTTTCTGCCAGGGTGGATACGAATTCGAGTTCATCATCCACCAGCAGGACTTTAAAATTTTTCATTCCCTCCCCAGATCGTTCAATCGCTCTTTTTCAAGGGTCTATCGACCTGACGCCTGCCGAAACCGTTCGTACTGAAAAAGCTCCGCTTTCCTGTCGCTTTCAGGTGCGGTCCATGTCCGCGGGAATATCGATAGTCGGCAGCAGGATACGGCACGTCATGACGCCTCCTTGTCTGCGCACAAAAACCAGGCCCAGGAAACAACACGGCACCCGAACGTTGAATTGTCGCCTTCTTAAGCTAACGATATGAATTCCCAGTATAAGATATAAGGTGTACGATGCTTTTATTTGATAGTCAATCAAGATTTTCCCGGCCATTTTAATCAAAAAACCGGCGGCCTTCCTGAGCAAAATCGAGTCCTTGCGCCCACCCAAAAAATGAGATAGTGCGCACGGGCTGCAATCAAGTCCTTTTAGAATACCTCTTGTCCTATGTGCGCTGCAATGTTAATAATTCAGCCGGGCAGCCCGGTGGGTATCCGGGATCAGACGCCATGGATCACGGATTCGTGCGAAATGCAAGCAAGCTGTATAGCTGTAAGGCCGGGAAGTTAATGCGCCTATGAGCTGATGAGCTGTTAACCAATAGGGGGGTGCCGATAGCAGGTTCATGAACCGACAGCACAAGAAAATATTCGGGACCCTTTTTTTTTCGATTTTCGCGACGGTTACCGGCGTGGGTATCGTGGTGCCGCTTCTGCCGGTCTATGCCCATGGGATAGGCGCCGGCGGTCTCTATATCGGCCTGATTTTTGGGTCGTTTTCACTTTCCAGAACTTTTTTTATGCCGTATTTCGGCCGGTTGTCTGACAAAAACGGCCGAAAGCCCCATATCGTTGCCGGCCTGCTGGCCTATGCCCTGATATCCATCGCCTTTATTTTCTCAACTGACATCGAAACGCTCATCGTCATTCGATTTTTTCAGGGTATCGCATCGGCCATGATCATGCCCATCGCCCAGGCCTATATCGGCGATATTACCCCGCCCGGACGGGAAGGCTTTAGCATGGGGCTGTTCAACATGTCTGTCTTCTGCGGCCTCAGCATCGGTCCCCTGGCCGGTGGAATGATCAGCGACTATTTCAGCCTTTCCACTGCTTTTGCCGCTATGGGGATTCTGGCGCTGATCGGTTTTTTTCTAAGCCTGTTTCTGCTGCCCCCCACTCAGTCCGAAGCGGTTATCCGCGACAGCAAAAAACCTTCGGACTGGAAACAGCTATTAAAGGACCGCGATATTGCCGGTTTTTTTTTGTTCCGGCTGGCATACACAACCTGCATCGGCATCATCTGGGGATTTCTGCCCGTTTTCGCGGACGTTGAATTTTCACTCTCCAGTTCATCCATCGGCATCCTGGTGATGCTGGGGGTCTTTGTCAACGGACTCATCCATACCCCCATGGGATTTCTGGCCGACAAAATCAACCGAAGACTGCTGGTCCTGGCCGGGGGGCTGGTTACCGGATTTGCCATATTATCTTTTGAATGGGCCGGCGGCTTCGGGGATCTTTTTCTGGCCAGCGTTTTATTCGGAATCGGCGGTGGTGTTTCCATGCCGGCCCTGATGGCCCTGGCAGTCTCTAAAGGCAGCCATACCAACGCCATGGGCTCCGTAATGGCCCTTTTAACCATGGCGCACAGCCTGGGAATGCTGGCCGGGTCATTGATAGGCGGCTTGATGATGGATATCTTCAGCCTGCGCCTGGCTTTCTGCTTTGGATCGGCAGCCATGGCTGTCGGAACCGTTCTTTTCATGATCTTCACCGTACCCGGTAAATTGCCAAATAGGAGGTAAGCATGTTGACTATAATGCCTTTCCGTCGTATAATGCCGGACAATATGATGATCATGTTTGGGTAAAACACCTCCCGCTCCTGCTGGCCAGTTTTTTACATTTTCGTTGCCAATCCGCTTTTGGTCTGTCGCCTTTACCGGAGGCGCCTTTTTCAGTCCCTTTAACTCCCCGGCGACAGGTTGGAATAGATAGCAATAACCAGCTCACAAAGGAAGGTCGTCAATGACTCAAAATCAAAACGTAGAAGGGTCGATTTTTCTCTGGATTCCCCTGATGCGGACAGTGTGTTCCTGGCAGGCGATTTTAACGCGTGGGATCGCCGGGCGCATCCCATGAAAAAAAGTGAAAATGGCGTCTGGCAAAAAGCAATGATGCTGTTTCCCGGCAGATACGAATACAGATTCCTGGTTGACGACCAGTGGGTGAATGATCTGCAAAATCCGGAGACCTGCCCGAACTGCTTTGGCACCCTGAATAATGTCATAACCGTGTCAGCGTAGGGTTTATTCTGTTTTTTTTATCCGTAGCGAGAGTGGAAATCAAAAGCCAGGAGATTTTTTTTGGACTTTAAACCCCTTTTCGAACCCAAAACCATGGCCGTGGTCGGGGTTTCGCTCACTAACGAACGGCACCCCGCCAACGTCATCTTTAACAAAATTTTCCTGCGCTACCCGGTGGAAGTCTTTCCGGTAAATCCCCGCGGCGGCACCCTTCAGGGCGAAAAAGTATATAAGCGAATTTCCGAAATACCCCGCGGGATCGACCTTGCCGTTATTGCGGTCCGGGCCGATTACGTTGCCGATATCCTGACCGATTGCATTCAAAGCGGCGTAAAGGGCGCTGTTTTGATTTCGGGAGGGTTTGCCGAAATCGGCCGGCAGGACCTGCAGGATCGGATTGTCGCCATTGCCCGCGAGGCCCGGTTCCCCTTTATCGGACCGAACTGCCTTGGGATCTATTCCCCCTCCCATGTCGACACCTTCTTTTTGCCGAGCGAACGCATGGTCCGTCCCGGTCCCGGAAATATCGCCTTGATCAGCCAGAGCGGCGGTGTTCTGGTGGACCAGATGGTCAAATTTGCCAATGAAGGCGTGGGGCTTTCGCTGGGGGTCAGCATCGGCAACAAGGCCCTGATCCGGGAACTGGACCTGCTGGCATATCTGGCCGGCGATCCAAAGACGGAAGTTATCGCCTTTTATGTGGAGGGGTTTAAAAAATATGAGGGCCGCAAGTTTGTCCTGGCCGCCAAAACGTGCCCCAAGCCGGTGGTGGTCCTCAAGGCCGGAAAAAGCGCCGCGGGAAGCAGAGCGGCCTCCAGCCATACGGCCTCCCTGGCAGGTGATTATGCCGTCTTTTCAGCCGCCCTCAGCCAGCATGGCATAGTGGAGGCCAAAAACGAGTTTGAGCTGCTCTCTTTTTGCGAAGCCCTGGGCTGCTATAAAACCGCCATCGAAGGCCGGGTGGGCATCATCACCGGAAGCGGCGGTCATGGCGTCCTTGCCGTTGATTTCTGCGCCGCCCACGGCATCTCGGCCCCTAAACTTTCAGCAGCCGCCTGCCGTAAATTTAAACAGCAGCTGTCCCCGAGCATCCGGGAGATTGCCGCCCTCACCAACCCCATCGATCTGACCGGCAGCGCCATTGATGATGATTTTGTCACGGCCGCCAACATCCTGAGCAGCGACCCCAACATCGAATGTATCATCATTCTGCTCTTGCCGTATTCGCCGGGCATTACTTCCGACGTGGGCGCACGACTCAGCCAGATCCACCGCAAATCCGGCAAACCGGTGGTGGCCTACGTTCCGCATCTTGAAAAATACCGGATGCTCATTGAAGGTTTTGAATTCAACCGCGTCCCGGTATCCCCGTCCATTGAAGGGGCCGTCTTGATGGTGGAAGCCATGAGGAGGTGTCGGCCGTGCTGAAAAAAAGTATCCGCAGCATCCTCGCATCTTCCCAAAAACAGGGCTGGGTCCTGGAACCGGAAGCCAAGCGCCTGTTGTCCCTGGCAGGGCTTGCCGTCCCTAATTTCAAGTGGGCGTCTAAATTGGAAGGGGCCCTGAAGGCGGCCCAAAGGATCGGCTATCCGGTGGTGGCTAAAATCGTCTCGCCCCAGGTCTTGCACAAGTCCGACGTCGGCGGCGTGGTCACCTATATCGACAACGACGCCGCCCTGAAAAAAGTGTTTCAGCGATTCAGCAAATTAAAAGGGTTTGCAGGCATACTGGTTGAAGAAATGCTGGCCGGAATCGAATTGATTGTCGGCGCCAAAATCGACCATCAGTTCGGCCCGGTTATCCTGCTGGGAATCGGCGGCACCGAAGCCGAACTTTACGGGGATACCAGTTTGCGCATGGCCCCCCTGCAGGAAACCGATGTGGCGGCCATGGTCAAATGCCTCCGGGCCCACCAGTTTTTAGAGGGCTATCGCGGATCAGCCCCGGTCAATATGCCGGAACTCACCCGCTTCATGATGGCGTTTTCGGATATCGTGATGAAGCTTGAAAATAGGATCGAATCCATCGACCTGAACCCGGTCATGTGTCTGGCCGACCGCTGCGTGGCAGCCGACGCCAGGATCATGTTGAAGCAGGAGTAAAGAATCCTGACCCAGAGGGATAGGCTTTGTTTATCCCCAGCAGGGATTTGCTTTGATGTATTTTTATTCATTTATTGAAATTCCAAACTTGGTGCTTTCGTAAAAAGTCTTAATTCGTCCCTTAGCGTCATTCCAACGAAGGCGGGAATCCATTGTTTTCAAATACTTCTGGATGCCTGCCTTCGCAGGCATGACGAAATTTCGGACTTTTTACGAGTCTGTCAAATTCCAAATATCAAATAAATTCCAATGACCAAATTTCGAAAATCCAAACAATGTTTCATACTGGAAAGTTTAGATAATTGAACCCTAAAAGCAGTCTTATCCCGTCAAGCAATCACCCATCAAACCTGGTCTGCTCGTAATTCCTTGACAGCGATACCGATTTCTTTTAATTTTGTAACTATCGGATGGCATCCGTCTCACCAAACAAGGGAAATGACAGAAAAGCACTTTTTCTTCAGTCACAAAAATTTGTCATATATATAGTGTCGCTCTACCATTTAAGCAAAAAATCAGCAGGGAGCACTGCCATGCAACAGGTTTTTAGTAAGATTTGTCTGTCTCTTTGTATGGGAATTTTCCTTTTATGTTCGTCCGCACTGAATAGTTTCGGACAATTTCCAAGTTCAACTCCGCTGACGCTGACCGAAGCCATTCAAAACGCTGTTGCAAAAAACCCCAAAATCAGTGCCGCCGGTTTCCAGGTCGAGTCTTCAGATGCCCAAATCACCCAGGCCCGCTCCGGCCTGCTGCCGCAAATTTATTTCAGCGAAGGGTATAATCATACCACCAATCCCATGTGGGCCTTCGGCACCAAACTGAACCAGGAACAGATTACCCGGCAGGATTTTGACCCGGCCAGACTGAATGATCCCGACCCCATCAACAATTTCGCATCGACCCTGTCTCTGAACTGGTCGCTCTATGACAGCGGTCAGACCCGTCATGGTCTCAAGCAGGCCGAAATCGGCAAAAAGATGACGACCCTCATGCTGGAACGGACACGCCAGCAGGTCATCGCCCAGACGGTAGCTGCCTATGTTGGCGTACTCCTGGCGCAGAAAAACCTGGCTGTCATTGAACAGACCCTGGAGACCGCCCGGGCCCACCACAAGATGGTGCGGGCGCGCTTTGAAAATGGTTTCGTGGTCAAAAGCGATCTTTTGCGGGCACAGGTTCACATCGCCGATCTGGAGCAGCAGCAGCTCCAGGCCGAAAGCCAGGTGCAAGTAGCCCGGGCATATCTGAATGCCGCCATGGGGGCCCCCATAGAAAGTATTTTTGATCTAAGCAGTCCGCTTGAGGCCGGTCAAGAAGTCTACAGCTCTCTTGAAAGCTGGATGGAAAAGGCCTTATCGCTGCGACCGGAACTCAAACAGATGCAGAACCAGGAAATGATCGCCCAGGAAGAAATCAACAAGTCCAAGGCCGCTCATCTGCCATCAATAAACCTGATGGGAAATTATGAATTTAACACTGAAGATTTCAGTGAGTGGGGGGATAATTACACGGTCGGCGCGATGGTGAACCTGAATATCTTTTCCGGCCGGCGCCTGTCGGCCAGAACGGTTCAGGCCAGGGCTGCATTAAATGAAGTCGGCGCCCGGCAGGCGGATCTAAAGCTGGGGATTCTCGTCCAAACACGCCAGGCTTTTCTGCAGGCCCAGAGTGCCCGCAAGCGAATTCCGGTTGCAGCGGCCGCCGTCACCCAGGCCGAAGAAACTCTGCGCATCGTTCGCAACCGGTATGAAACCGGACTGTTGAACATCGTTGCGCTCCTGGATGCGGAACTGACGCTGCAGCATGCCCGCACCAATCAGTTTAAAGCCGCACATGATTATAAAGTGGCCGCCGTCCAGCTGGCGCTGGTAGCCGGAACCATTGATGAAAACTTTCAATAACAGGGGTGAATTATGCTTTTGAAACGAATTATTCCCTTTGTCTTTTTGTCCGCTTTGTTCCTGACATACAGCTGCAGCGACAAAATTGAACCCGGCACCACCGCCTCGAAAGCCACCCAGACCATCCAGGCCCGGGTGGCAATCGCTGAAATGACAACCCAGCCCTATCTATACGAAGCCGTGGGAACCGTTGCCGCCCGGATATCCAGCACAGTCTCCGCAAAACTGATGGGTACGGTCACGGCTGTTTATACCCGCGAAGGGGATGAAATCAAACAGGGCGCCGTTCTGGCGGTAATCGACGACCGCCAGGTAAGCGCCCAGCTGCGCCAGGCCCAGGCCGGCCTGGCGGAAGCCCGCCAGGCCGAATCAGCAGCGCTCTCGGCCCGTGATGCCGCCCTTGCCGGCGTCGTCCTGGCCCGGGCCACCCATAACCGCTATCTGCGACTCATTCAAGACGAGTCAGTCAGCCGCCAGGAATTTGATGAGGTTGAAGCGCGCCGGCACCAGGCCGAAGCCGCTTTTAAACAAGCCGACGCCATGGTGGAGGCGGTGCGCCAGCGGATTCAGCAGGCCGAAGCTGCGGTGACGGCTGTTGAAGTTTCAAAAAAAGACGCCAAAATACTGGCCCCCTTCAACGGAATTGTTACGGCCAAGTTGGTGGAGGTGGGTGATCTGGCGGCGCCGGGAAAGCCCCTTTTCATCCTTGAAAAAAAAGGGGGCATTCGCGTGGATGTCGTCATCCCGGAAGCCCATATCGAAGCCATCAAGCCCAATCAGAAATTAAAAGTGACCCTTCCCGCGCTACAGTCCCAAGTGATAACGGGAACCGTTCAAACCATCGTGCCTGGCGCGGATCCGCAAAGCCGTTCTTTTATCGTAAAGGTTGATCTCCCAGCCGGCACCGCCATCCCGTCCGGCCTGTTTGCCCGGATTACGGTCCCCCTGGGGGACAGCCCCCTGCTGCTCATCCCGGCTTCAGCGGTGGTCGCTCAGGGCCAGCTCACCGGCGTTTATCTGGTGGACGCGGAAGGGATCGCCCGTTTTCGACTGATCCGCACCGGCCGCAAATTCGACGACTCGGCTGAAGTGCTTTCCGGCTTGCCGGAGGGGAGTCGCTATGTGGTGGCGCCGCCGCCGGCGCTTGTAGACGGCGCCCGGGTGGAGGTTGGCTCATGACGGGAAAATTCGGGCCGGCCGGCAAAATCGCAAACTTCTTCATCAATTCAAAACTGACGCCCTTGATAATTATCGCCTCCATTTTACTGGGAATTGCGGCCGTCATCGCCCTTCCCCGGGAAGAAGAGCCCCAGATCATCGTTCCCATGATCGACATTTTTGTGCAGATGCCCGGCGCCGGCGCAAAAGAGGTCGAGCAGCGGGTCACCAAGCCCATGGAAAAACTGCTGTGGGAAATACCCGGGGTGGAATATGTTTATTCCACGTCCAGCCCGGGGATGTCCATGGTGATTGTCCGTTTCTATGTGGGCCAGAATGAGGAAGAATCGTGTGTACGGCTGCAGTCCAAACTCATGGCCAACATGGACCGGATTCCGCCCACTGTAACCCCGCCCTTGATCAAACCCCGCTTCATTGACGATGTACCGATCCTGGCGCTGACCTTCTGGGGCGAAAACCTGGACCATTATACCCTGCGGCGGGTGGCGGCCGAGGTTGAAGACATCGTAAAGCGGGAGCCGAACGTTTCCATCACCACGCTTATCGGCGGCAAACAGCGCCAGGTCAATGTGCGCCTGGACCCGGTCCGCCTGGCAGCGTTCGATCTGGACGCCGAACGCGTCGCCAATATGCTCTCTGCCGCCAACCAGGAGGCCGATGCCGGCAGCTTTCCGTCACCCGGCGGGCAGATCCTGGTCCATACCGGCGGATTTCTTAAAGATGCCGCCGACGTCGGCCGGGTGGTCTTAAGCGTCCACCAGGGCCATCCGGTTTACCTGAGGGACGTTGCCGTAATTGCCGACGGCCCCCAGGAGCCCGATCAGTATGTATTTTTCGGGACCGGTCCGGCGGCAGGCGAGAAAAAAATTGACGCGAAAGTTTCAACCCGGGGCGTATTTCCGGCCGTAACCCTTACGGTCGCCAAACGCAAAGGCACCAACGCCATCTCGGTCGCCCACAAGGTTCTGGCGCGCCTGGAGGATGCCCGCGGCACGGTCGTACCCGACAATATCGAGGTCACCGTAACCCGTCATTATGGGGAAACCGCCAAGGAAAAATCGGATGAACTGCTGCTGCACATGATGATTGCCATTGTTTCGGTGACCATTCTGATATGGTTTACCCTCGGCCATCGCGAATCCGGCGTCGTTGCCCTTGCCATTCCGGTAACCCTGGCCCTGACATTGGCGGTATTTTATCTTTACGGCTACACCCTGAATCGCATTACCCTCTTTGCCCTGATATTTTCCATCGGCATCCTGGTGGATGACGCCATCGTGGTGGTGGAAAACGTGGTCCGCCATTTTCACCTGGAAGAAAACCGGGGCCGGTCCAAGATCCAGATTACCATTGAAGCGGTCGACGAAGTGGGCAACCCGACCATCCTGGCAACGCTGACCGTTATTGCCGCTATTTTGCCCATGGCCTTTGTGGGCGGCCTGATGGGGCCTTACATGCGCCCGATCCCGGTGGGGGCATCGGCGGCCATGGTGTTTTCACTGATCGTCGCCTTTATCGTGACCCCCTGGGCATCTCTGCGGCTGATTCGCCATGAACAAAAAGATGCGCCTGCCGGCGGCCAGAGCCATCACACCGAAGACTGGGCCACCCGGTTATATCGCCGCGTCATGGAGCCCTTGATCCACCGTCCGTTCTGGCGCTGGTCGTTTTTACTGGCCGTGGTCGCCATGCTTTTAGCAGCCTGCGCGCTGGTCGCCATCGGCCGGGTGCAGGTCAAAATGCTACCCTTTGACAACAAAAGCGAGTTCCAGGTCATTCTGGACATGCCCGAATCCGCCACTCTGGAAAGAACGTCCGCTGCCGCCCTGGAAATGGGCGAATATTTAAAGACCGTTAATGAAGTGGTGGACTATGAAGTCTATGTGGGCACGTCCGGCCCCTTTAACTTCAACGGTCTGGTGCGCCATTATTACCTGCGCCAGGGTCCCTCTATGGCCGATATCCAGGTGAACCTCGCGGGAAAAGGCCGGCGCAAAGACCAGAGCCATGACATTGCCAAACGGGTCCGGCCGGCCCTGAAAAATATCGCCGACCGTTACGGCGCCCGCGTCAAGGTGGCTGAAGTGCCCCCCGGCCCGCCGGTCCTGTCCACCCTGGTGGCGGAAATTTACGGCCCGGACTACAACCGCCAGCGCGAACTGGCCCGCGAGGTGATGGACGTCTTTGAGCAGACCCCCGGCGTGGTGGATATGGACTGGTACATGGAAGAAGAACAGACCCGTTTTCTGCTGGAGGCAGACACTGAGAAAGCAGCCTTAAACGGCATCAGTGTCGCCCGGATTACGTCGGCCCTGTCATTAAATCTGAGCGGCCGGCAGGTGGGGCTGCTGCACCAGCCTCTTGAAAAAGAAGACGTCCCCATCATCCTGCGCCCGACCCTGGCGTCCCGGGCCGGGATCGAACGCCTGAAGGGAATCAAAATCCCGACCCCCCAAGGGGGCATGGTGCCGCTGTCGGAGCTGGTAACGGTTCAGCAGACGGAAATCGATCGCAGCATCTACCATAAGAACCTGATGCCGGTGGTTTACGTCACCGGCGATGTGGCCGGCGAAAAGGAAAGCCCGGTCTACGCCATCCTGGAAATGTACAAAAAAATTGACGCCCTTTCGCTCCCGGAAGGCTACCGCATCATACAGCACACCGCCAATGTGCCGGATAGCGACCGGAAATTCAGCATGAAATGGGACGGCGAATGGCATATCACCTATGAAGTCTTCCGGGACCTGGGCATTGCCTTCGCTGTGGTGCTGGTATTGATCTTTGTTCTGGTGGTGGGCTGGTTTCAGTCCTTTTCCACCCCCCTTGTCATCATGGTTGCCATTCCGTTTTCGCTCATCGGCATCCTGCCGGCCCACTGGCTGATGGGGGCATTTTTTACAGCCACCTCCATGATCGGGTTTATCGCCGGGGCCGGCATCGTGGTGCGAAACTCCATTATTCTGGTGGATTTCATCGAACTGCGCATTGCTCAGGGCATGCCCCTGGACCAGGCGGTGATCGACGCGGGGGCCGTGCGTTTTCGCCCCATGATGCTGACGGCTGCAGCCGTGGTGGTGGGCGCCTCGGTAATCCTATTTGACCCCATTTTTCAGGGTTTGGCCATATCGCTCATGGCCGGGGAGGTTGCGTCGCTTCTTTTTTCGCGTATGACGGTACCAATCCTTTATTTCCTCGACAAACGCTGGGAAACGACCCACCTGCATCATACGCCGGTGGAAGGATCAGAACATTAATTCAGGTTTTATCTTTGATCAGGACCACCGAAGTTTCGATCTGGCGCTCGGGAATTGACCAGTATTTATTAAGGAGACGGTTTTTTTCCTCCGTGGTCAGCCGTATCGTATCCATTTTATCAGTGCGCCTCATCTTCCTTTTCAGCCCGGAAAACGTCCCTGTTCATATGGATGATGGCCAGCAAGATGCCCGAATAGATGAAGGTGGAAAGCATGATGATACCGATCACCACCGCCTTGAACATCTCAAGGTGTTCGAAAGCGGCGGGAATCATGGTCAGCATGACAATGGAAAGCCCGCCTTTGATGCCGGCAAAGGTCAGCACGCCCCCCCAGCGGAAACCGACATTGGTCATCCGGTCGGTCTTATTGGTAATCCAGGCAAACAGACCTATCATGGCGGCGCGAATCAGTGTGGTACCGAGAAACATCACCAGAATTTCAGTTCTGTATTTCCACAGCAGCGCCAGGTCGATCATCTCGGCCATGGCCACAAACAGAACCGTGTTGGCCACCAGCGCCAGCAACTGCACATCTTCCTTGGTGCGCAGGTGACGCGCCCGCTCCTCGATCGTGGCCTTGATGCGTCCCAGCACCTTGTCGATCACGCCGGCAGAGGCAATCTGACGCCGGGCCTCAAGCTTCAGTTCAGCCTCATCCCGATTGATCTGATGGTTCTCCGCAGCGATGGCCCGGGTCATTACATGATGAACCGTTATGGTGGCAAAGATGCAGGCCAGGATACCGGAAAGATGCAAATGCGAGTGGGCGCCCAGCACATTGAGCAGGACATAGAAATACTCCGCCAGCTCAAAAGCGCCGTAACCGGTCAAGATCAGCACCATCATCTCGGCAATGCGGTTTTCCGTTGTTTTCATGACAGCCAGGCCGACAAGGCCGACGACCACACCCACGGCGAGCGAGCCGAAGATCACAACCATGCTGACCTCGGCAACATAGAAGGCGGTAATCTCGCCGCCGCCCAAAGCAAACAGTCCGACAAAGACAAATACAATCAGGGCCGTGGCGTCATTGAACAGGCTTTCGCCCTCGGCAAGGATTTTCAGCCGGTGCGGCAGCCTGAATTTTGAGAAAATGCTGACAACGGAAACCGGATCGGTGGCCAGCACCATGGCAAATAACACGATGATGGCAGGGACAGAGAGCGTGTAGTCGGCAAAAAGCCAGTCGGATAACGCCAAGGCCATCACAACCGACAAAGCAACCGCGACCACCGCCAGATAAAGCAGACTCAGGCCATGCCTTTTCAGGTCGGCGAACTTGATCTCCAGTGAATCGGAGATGAGCAGGATCGGCAGCAGAAACACCACCAGGGCAGCAAAATGCTCGGCATCACCCGTCAGCACCGGCACCTGCCGGAAACCATAATGCGCCGCAAAGGAGAGTGCAATCAGGCCAAGCGGCGAAGGGATTTTAAGTTTGTCCTCAAGCTGCAGCGCCAGATAAAGAATGCCGGCAATCATCAGCAGGGTTGCAATCATTAAGACTCCCTCGATTTTTGGTCCGCCAAAGGGCAGGGTTATGGAGCGAAAAGATTTTTTTGAGACAGGTTCTAGTGATGATCACAGCCACCCCCGTGCTGGTGTCCGGCACACGTCATGGCGATGGCGAATTCTGGAAGTTTGCCGTTTTTGATCAATTCCAGGTTTGTCCGGACGCTCCCGCCGACGGCACGGAACACTTTGATTCCCGAAGTCTGAAGCCTGCTGAGGGCGCCCCCGCCAATGCCGCCCACAACCACGGCATCCACCGGATTGTCCCCCAGCGCTTTCATGGGCTGACACTGCCCGTGCAGGTGATGGGCGTCGATATTGTCAACACCCTTTAAGTCTCCGCTTTCTGCATCCACGATGATGAAACAGGGCGCAGTGCCAAAATGTCCGTACACAGCGCTTTCAAGTCCTTTGTCTGCTTCAGCAGGGAAAGCAATTTTCATATTTTATCTCCTCATTCTTTTCATGATTATAGGTCGCGTTCAGACAGTTAGGGGAATAAGTAATGTTAAAACGGCACCCTGTCAAGGGGATCGGATGCGCGCTATTTTGGACCTTAGGCGAACAGGCACACCAGTTATAATGGGTGATTTGATTTTAACAGAGGTCCTAAAGGGTTTTAGCGCTGATAATGATTTTAAAACAGCAAAAGCTTTTCTCAGCGACCTGCCCTTTCGTCAAATGGGAGGATACACTGTCGTCCTTCAAAGTGCCCAAAATTACCGGAAGCTCAGAAAAGCCGGCATTACGGTACGAAAACCAATTGATGTAATCATTGCGACTTTTTGCATTATTGAAGAACTGACCTTGCTGCATGACGATAGAGATTTCGATCCTATTGCAACCCATTTCCCATTGAAAACACCTGTTCGCCACTTATGAAGATGTATTGTAAATGCTTCAAGACAATTCAGCCCCGCGCTCAAGCAGCAGTTCCCGCAGAATAGACCGGTGGCACCGGCTTTCATCTGCGCAGTAGCATCCGATGGAAAGATTTGTCTGGAGGGAAAACGCGGCCAGCAAATCAAGATCCCGCCTGGCCTCGGGCCGGTTCATCTCGGCCCGAAACCGCCTTTTAAAAACGGACCATGCGCGTTCATCCTTGGCGCCCTGGCCTTCTTTGAGCAGCTCCTCACTGGGGGATAAGTTCGGAAACCAGACATCATAAATGTCTCTGGAGGCATATTCGCTTTTGGGAACCCCCCGCGGCGGCCGCCGGACGGTGCCGATCCGAACCCCTTCCCCTTCTTCCCTGGGACTCCCCGGCCGGCCGATCCTGATCGCCATACTTTCCTTTCACTTTCTTAAATAGCACTTTTCCATAGCAAAATAGCGTTCTAAACCCAAAATCAACCCTGCCTTTTCATTTTTATATCATCAACGCAAACAGTTCGATGGGTCCTATCCTGCTAAACGAAAGCATAAATAAGAAATGCCCCAAATGCCGCTGCCAAGGCACCGCCAACACGACCGAATGGCTTTACAAAAGATAAAGCCCACGACACTAACCGATGGAAATTGCTGCGCCCCATTACAGCTATAAATACAGCGGCAACGATAGAGATCCAGCCAAGGATCTCAATTACAAACGGAAATTTAGAAAGGTTTGATTGATATATCAATAAAACACCAAGAACTAGCCTTACTACAACAGCCAGAATATGTAGTTCCAGCTTGTCCAAATTATTTCGCAGAAAGCCGAAAATAACCTCCGGATTTATTACAATTATGATTCCGGCCGTCAGCGTCAGGGCGCCAAATATGATTATCACTAGGGTCATAATCTGTTTCCTTTGGCGACATAAAACCTGAACGGAAAAGGCCTCATGCGTGTTTCAGCTTGATTTCCTCAGCTATGGCCTTAAAGTCGTAAGAGGGATGGCACTCATAGCGGAATGCACCCCAGGCTTTTTGCTCCATGAACCGGTTGAGATTCCGGAGCGCGCCCGGTTCCACCTTCAAGTGCATGACAAAGCCAAAGGACATGACCGTGACCCATGAGATCAATTCAACCCCCGGGGGCGGAAAATCGCGGTAAAAACCGCTGGCCCTGGTATGTTCAAAAATTTCATCCAGTGTTTTGGATTGGTCATGCCGCAAAAAGATGGTCACCTGAATGCTTTGATCGCTTGCCATAGCGTTTCCTTTCATTTCATTTAAAGAGAGTCGGGTGTTTTAATATGTTTTCGATCCTCAACTTTCACCTCCATTGCGATGTGCCCCCAGCCGCCGCAGCGCACACCGACATCAATACAGCCAACCCGGTTTAATCGCATCTCGTTGGGATCAACCCCGGCATAGAACAGCTCGTTTGCGACAAATATGGGGGCGGACAGGGCGCTTAACGCATGAATGCAGATACGTTTGGGGTGCAGTTTGGTGATCAGGTTGCCGGAGCCGTCAAAATAGAACATGTCGCCGACTTTATGCCGGCTGTTGCAGCCATGAGAGGCGACGACTTCGGCAACAATTGTTTTGTTCATTAAGGCCGGCGCCTTGGAAATGATATCCGCCGTCCTTGGATTATTGCGAAACAGTTCCAGTTCTTCATCGGTGAAACCAAGGTGGTTTTGCATAAATTTCCAGGTGCTTTCATCGACTTTCATCTAATTCCTCCTTAACTTGACATAAAACTGAGAGACTAAACCGATTTCTTTTTGGGTTCACCCGTTTTCTTTATGATCGTTTTTATGATCTCCGCTTGTACCTGACTTAATTTTTTGAACTTGACGCCTACTCCCGTGGGATTGATCCGAACAACTTCCGCTGCTATCTTAAAAGGCCTTACCTCGGTCGAGTAGGAAATTGTCAGCAATATCTCATCTCCCACGGAAAAATTTTCTCTGGTTTCTATAAACACTCCCTCTGTACTGATATCTTGGATATAATTCTGATAGGCACGGCCTTTGACGGCATAATTTACCGTTATTAAACACTCCTTTCTTTCATTCTTTCTTATCTTTTTAAATTGCCTTTTCTCAAAATCTTCTAAAAGCGCTTTCTGCTCGTTTTCCGGCAAACTTTTTATGATCTCACATAATCGGTCGGCATAACTGGCGGCATTCATGTTAAACCTCCTTATCGGGTCCTTTTTAGCAAAAAACCGGAATAAAGTAATATCCTCCCAAATTATAAAAACCCCGCCTCAAGATCCTGAGACGGGGTTTAATGTTTTCTGTCCATGGCAACCTCATGTGATTAGGTCAGCGCCACTTAGAGAGGCTTTTGCATAACGCCCCCTTTCGCTCAATTTCTGCGTCATGCTCAAATTTCAGTCCTCGAAATACCAAATGTATTCCTGCGGTTAAAATTCACGCCTTTCTTGAGCTTAAACGAAATTGGGCATTCTTCAAAGGCCTCTCAGAAATTTTTGGATAACCCATTATTCAGCGGATGTCAAAAGCTTTTATCCGACGGCTGTAAGAGAAATGTTAGGCGTTGAATGTAGGTGCAGCAACTGTTTCAATCTTGGACAACTCGTCTTTCATCCGATTCTCAGCATACCATAAATCATAGGTTTGCTGCATACGCAGCCAAAGAGCCGGCCCATTGCCGGCAAACTTGCCTATCCTAAGCGCCATTTCCGTAGCAATCGGATGCGTACAGGCTAAAACGCGGTGTAGCTGCTGTCGGGATATACCGAGCCGCCTTGCGGCTTCGCTTACGGATGGACCAAGAGCCGGCAGTACGTCTTAGCGTAAAAGCTCACCAGGATGAACCGGCGGACGGTTTAAAGGACGTTTAATAAAATACTCTCCCATGACTATCCCTCAATGATATTGTTCAAGGTTGACCCGCAGCGCATCACCCTCTTCCCACTCAACGGTGATGCCCCATGGGCCGTTAATATGGATACTATAATGTTTTGGTACAATATCAACAGTTTTGTTACAGCTTTTTTTATCATTAGCGCTTGACTTGACCTGCCAAATGTAAAGGGAGGCCTGACTAACTCGATTAATATTGCAGAAGTGTACCAACCCTGCTTGGGTCGCCGGATTTCCCCGATTAGTTGTTTAATTGAATATTTTTTCAAAAAAATCGCCGGTGTGCTTTACAATACGGACAATGTTTGTTAACAATTAAATTTCCTTTGTTTTGATGCAATCGTATACTGCTACTTCATTTTCAACATAGCGCCGACCGGGTCCTGATTGCGTCTTTCGAAATACGCTTTTAATGACAACCTACATAAAAAAGAGGAGGATGACATGGTGAAAAAAATTTTAATCTCAGTCATTGCGTTAAGCCTGGTGATCGGCGTCGGTGCCGGAGATGCCAAGGCGGCTCAGCAAAACCTGATCATTGCAACCGCAACTACGGGCGGGACCTATTATCCGGTGGGTGTCGCGCTCGGTACCCTTATCAGCATCAAACTGGCGAGCAAACACAAAATTACCGCGACCGCTATCAACTCGGCGGGTTCGGGCGAAAACGTCCAGATGTTAAAAAACAAGGAAGCCCAGCTTGCCATTCTCCAGGGTATTTTCGGCGCCATGGCTTATAAAGGGAAGGCGCTGTACGAAGGCAAGCCGATGAAAGACTTTCAGACGATTACCATGCTGTGGCAAAATATTGAGCATTTTATCATCCTGAAGAAATACGCCAAGTCGGGTGACCTTTCGGATCTCAAAGGATTCGGACAAAAATTTTCCATCGGTCAAAGGGGCAGTGGAACGGAAGGTTCCGGCAAAACGATTCTGAGCGGAGTGGGAATCGAGTGCGAGGTGGATTTTACCTGTGAATACCTGGGGTACAACCCGTCGGCCCAGGCGATGATGGATGGTAGAATTTCCGGCGCCAATATTCCCGGCGGCGTCCCGGTGGCCGCCGTCACCCAATTGTTCGCTCAGATGGGCGATAATAAAGTTAAGGTGCTGGATGTCACAGATGAACAGATTGATCTTATTTATAAAGCCTACCCCCTCTGGAGCCGGTATGTCATTCCGAAAGGCACATATCCGGGACAGAAAAGCGACATCAACACCATTGCACAGCCGAACGTATTGGCAGTCATTCCGGAAGTGCCGGAAGATACCATATATCTGATCACAAAAACCATCTATGAAAATTTGCCGTTCCTGCACAACATCCACAAGGCCACCAAGGCCATGAAGATCGAAAAGGCGCTCAGCGGATTGCCGGCGCCGCTTCACCCCGGGGCCGTCAAGTACTACAAGGAAATCGGTTTGAAAATTCCGGATCATTTGATGCCCAATTAATCAACCGGGCGGGTTGCAAGAGACCCGCCCTCATTTTTATCTCCCTTTTGCACAGCCACATCTGAGCAGCATCACCCAAGTGGACCATTACAGGTAAAGGTGCGACCATGGCCGAAAAAAACAACGAAACCATCGATCAGGACATCAGCGGAGAAGTCATCACCATCAAACGGAAGCTAACGGGACGATTGGCCGGCATTGTGTACTGGTTCGGTATTCTGACGTCTTTGTTTCACCTGTGGGTCAGCACCATCGGCATTCTGCCCGAAATTCAAAGAAACGCCATCCATTTCGGATTGATTCTGTTTATGGGATTTATTATGTACCCCCTGTCCAAAAGGAAGGCCCTGAAAACCCTTCGTCTGGATCTGTTTCTGGCCATTCTGTCCGTGGTGGTGGCCTTTTATCTGGTGTTTTTTGAAAATGCACTGCATGCCAGAAACGAACAACCCCTGACGATGGATCTCATTTTTGCCGCCATCGCCGTGGTTTTGATGATAGAGATTACCCGAAGAACATCGGGGTATTTAATCCCGGTCATGGCGACTTTTTTCCTGTCGTATTCCCTATTTTTGGGGCGATATTTCGGCGGGTTGTGGAATTTTCCCGGTGTTACCCTTGAACGGCTTTTGTATCGGATGTATTGGGCGCCGGACGGTATATTCGGCACCATTGCAACGATTTCTTCCACCTTTGTTTTTCTATTCGTACTGTTTGCGGCGTTTCTGATCAAGTCCGGTGCCGGAGAGTTTATCATCCGGCTGTCGGTATGCGTGATGGGAAGAAGTGTGGGCGGGCCGGCCCAAATGGCGGTTTTTGCCAGCGGCCTGATGGGCAGTGTTTCCGGAAGCGCCGTTGCCAACACCGTCGGGACCGGTTCCATCACCATCCCCATGATGAAAAAGGTGGGATTTTCTCCCCGCTTTGCGGCCGGCGTGGAAGCCGCGGCATCCACGGGTGGCCAGCTGATGCCGCCGATCATGGGGGCCGGCGCCTTTATCATGAGTCAGTGGACCCAGATCCCTTATTTGACCATTGTCGGTGTCGCATTTATACCCGCCATCATGTATTTTTTGACGATGTCCTTTTTTGTTCATTTAAGGGCCAAAAAAATCGGTTTGGGTATCATCCCCGATGAAGACATCCCCAGACTGATCGATGTGCTCAAAGAGGGCTGGAATTTCTTTATCCCGATCGCAGCCCTGATCGGATTCTTAATGTACGGGTTTACCCCGACGTTTGCCGCCTGCGCCGGTATCGGCGCCATCGTCGTTTCAAGCTGGTTCAACCCCCGCACTCGCATGGGATTCCGGGATATATTGGACGCGCTGGCGCTGGGTGCCCAGAACATGGTTACCACTGCTGTTATTCTGCTGTGCTCAGGAATCGTCATTGGTGTGGTGCTCATGGTCGGCATGGGGATCAAATTCTCCATGCTGATATCTGCCATTGCCGGCGGCAGTCTTTTTATCACCATCGTGCTGATCGCGCTGGCGTCTTTAATTTTAGGAATGGGGTTGCCGGTGACCGCTTCCTATATCGTCCTGGCGGTGCTGGCTGCACCGGCGATGACGCTGCTGGGGTCAAGCCTGCTCGCGGCCCATATGCTGATCTTCTGGTATTCTCAGGATGCCAACGTGACCCCGCCGGTATGCCTGGCAGCATATTCCGCAGCAGGAATCGCCGGCAGCAACCCGCTTTCGACCGGAATGGAAGCCTGGAAGCTGGCCAAGGGGCTTTACATCATTCCATTGCTCTTTGTATATACGCCGCTATTGTTCGAGGGGTCGATATGGATGGTTGCGGAAACCGTTGTCACCGCTTTGATCGGACTGTACTGCTTTGCAGTATTTTTCGAGGGGTTTTTCCTCGAAAAGATCAGACGAATGCAAAGAATTATCTTCGCAGCTATCGCGTTTTTGCTGATTTTCCCCAATTTAAAAATGCATCTGGCCGGTATCATTCTGTTTTTGGCGATGGTCGCTATTTCAAAAACAATGCTCGCCAAACATGCAAAGGATGCTCCCGTGTAATTGCATTCTGCGCAAGTTGCGTTAAAGAAAAGGTCGATAAAATTGCCGCGCGCAAAAAACTTACCCGGGAAAACAAGCTCAACCTCCTGACCGAAGAAAACATCAAACTACAGGTCAAGCACCTGAAAAATCTGTCCCTGATCAATAATCGGCACAAAAAGGGCAAAACATCTCACATCCATGGATGGACTTATTCTATGGAAATCGGGGTGGAAAGATTTTTTAACATTATTATATCAAGTTGAAAACATAAATCAAAAATGATAGATTGCATAAACTGTATTTGAGCGTTTCACAAGAGCGCCGCAACCCCATGGATGCGGCCGAGTTGGAGAGAGGACGCTAATCCTGCCATGATTTCCGTAAAAAACCAAAAGGGATACCATCTCAGACTTGCCGGGCCTCCCGCCGCTGAACTCGCGGCCCTCGACAGCCCTTCGCATGTGGCGGTTTTGCCGGAACATATTCCCTTTGTCAAACCGCGCCTGAAAGTCGAGTTGGGAGATACCGTCCAGGTCGGAACACCGCTGTTTGAAGACAAGCGCAATCCGGAGGTTCGCTTCCTCTCCCCGGCAGGCGGCAGCGTTTCCGATATCCGCTACGGCCACCGGCGCGTGATCGAACGGATCGTCATCCAGCGGGATCCTTCGGAATCGTTTCAAGAATTTGAAGCCGTGCCGGATAAGGCCCTGGATGCCCTGCAGCCGGCGCAATTGAGTGAAATCCTTCTCAAGGGCGGCTTGTGGGCGCTGCTGCGCCAGCTGCCGTTTCGGGACTACCCCCAGCCAGGGTCGGCGCCGCCGGCTGTTTACGTCACACTCGGAAATCTTCAGCCGTTTCATCCCCGCCCCAATGCATTTCTCAGGGGGAACGAGGCGCTGTTCCGATACGGCATTAAAATGTTGCAGAAGCTGGCCGATGGGTCGGTTTTCATTGCGGCGCACCAAGACGATTTTCAAACGATTTCGGCGCTCAGCGATCTGGTGACCCATGTCTACTCGGGCAATTATCCTGCCCACGACGCCGGGATGCTGGTGTATCGCACCCGAAAGGATGCCGGCCAAAACCGCGCCTGGTATGTCGACGGCCAGGACCTTCTGCTGATGGCCGAACTGGTCAAAACCGGAAAATATCCCACGGAAAAGATCGTTGCAATCGCCGGCAGCCTGGCGGCCGAGAAAAAACATTTCAGAATCCGAATGGGATCGCCCGTCAGGCATCTTCTCAATGGACATCCGGCCAAAGGCAGCCCCCGGTATATCGCCGGCGGGGTTTTCTCCGGCTATCCGCTCGAAGAGGACGGCTATCTGGGCCCTTTTGAATCATCCCTGACGGTTCTTCCCGACGGCCGGGAGCAGGAGGTGTTGGCCCTTTTCCGGCCGGGGTATCACAAACCCAGCTATTCCAGGGCCTTTTTGTCGGCCTTTAATCCCAATGACTTTCAGATGAACTGCAACCGGCACGGCGGCATTCGGGCATGCATCGGCTGCAACCACTGCACCGAGGTCTGCCCGGTGGATATTCTGCCCCAGCTGGCATACAAGGGCATCCTGGCCGATGCCATTGAAGAAGTCCTCGCCCATGGCCTGCTGGATTGCGTCGAGTGCGGACTCTGCTCCTATGTCTGCCCTTCCAAGATCGAACTTTTTCTGACATTGAAAAATGCCAAGGCGGCCTATTACCGAGAACAGGGGCAATGATGAACACACTGAAGCGCTTTTTCGATTCTCAACGCGGCCGCTTTATTAAAGGCGGTCGATTTGAAAAGTACCATCCGTTTTTCGAATCGATAGAGTCCATCTTCTTTGCGCCTGCCGAGGTAACGGAAACCGGTCCGTATGTCCGGGACAGTCTGGATGTAAAGCGATACATGTTGCTGGTGATCGTTGCATTGCTGCCCCACCTTTTTTTCGGCATCTACAATGCCGGATACCAGTCCCACCTGGCCTCCGGTCTTTCGCTGTCCTTCTTTCCGGTCGTCCTCAAAGGCCTCTGGATCGTCATGCCCCTGGTGATGGTATCCTATGCCGTGGGCTTTTTCTGGGAAATCGTTTTTGCCGTTATCCGAAAGCATCAGATCAGCGAAGGGCTTTTTGTCTCCGCCATGCTGTTTCCGTTCATTCTGCCCCCCACATTGCCGCTCTGGCAGGCGGCGCTGGGGATATCTTTCGGCATTGTCATCGGGAAGGAGATTTTCGGCGGAACCGGGAGAAACTTTTTGAACCCGGCCTTGACCGGCCGCGTCTTTCTGTATTTCGCATATCCTGCGCAAAACTCCGGAGACGTCTGGACGGTTATCAGCGGCACTGCGGCAGTCGCCGTCGATTCCTTTACCGGGGCGACGCCCCTGGCCATATCCGCCGCAGCCGAATCCGGCAGCGTCCAGCAGGCCCTGGCGCAAAAGGGATATACCGTATCGAAACTCTTTTTCGGCCTTTATCCGGACAGCATCGGTGCGTCCTCCGCCTTGCTGTGTATTATCGGTGCGGCCTTTCTCATTTTTCTGGGCATCGCCAGCTACCGGATTATCCTGGGGGATATCATCGGTGTGCTGGGCATGGGGTTTTTGTTGAACGCGGTGGCTGGGGGAGGCGCCATGCCCTATCTTTCGCTCAACCCCTTCTATCATCTGCTCATGGGCGGAACGGCCTTCGGCATTGCGTATATGACGACCGACCCGGTTTCGGCCCCGGACATGAACCCAGCCAAATGGATATATGGCATCGCCATCGGGGCCTTGACGGTGCTGATCCGTGTTTTCAACCCGGCATTTCCCGAAGGGATCATGCTGGCCATCTTGTTCATGAACATCTTTGCACCGTTGCTGGACCACATTGTGGTTCGCATTCGTTTGCGCCGGCGGGTGCCGAATGTCTGACCGACTCAAATCCATCGTATTTACCGTCGTTTTGTGCGTGGTGATCAGCATTCTGTTGACGACGGCTTCCACCGGCCTGCAGCGCTTTCAGGAAAAAAACGTTCTTTTGGACAAACAAAAAAACATCTTGAAATCCGTGGGACTGATGGAACCGGACCGCGCCTACCCGCCGGAAACCATTGAAGCGCTCTACCGGGACAGCATCCGGGCGGTCTGGGCCGAGCCGGACGGCACCGTTATTGAAAAACCGGTAAGGGGCGAACAGGACCTGCCCATTTACGTTTACTTTGAGAGCGACGAGATAAAGGCCTATGTTATTCCCATCAACAGCCGGGGACTTTGGGGGCGGATCCACGGGTACCTGGCTGTCCGGGGCGACGGCTCCACCATCTCAGGCTTTACGGTCTATAAACACGCGGAAACCCCCGGGCTGGGGGGTGAAATTGAAAAGGAATGGTTTCAGAAAAACTTTGTCGGAAAAAAGATCGTAGACAGCCAGGGGGGCTTTGTATCCATCGAAATCGCAAAGGGAAGTGTGGCGGAAAGAATCCCCAAAACACAGCAGGAAAACTACGTGGACGGCATCAGCGGCGCCACCTTGACCGGAAAATACCTGACCGCCGGCCTGCACCGGATTTTGAGCGAATATGAGCCGGTCTCAATCCGCTTTAGAAAACAATCGGTTAAGTTTACACCGGAATCCAAGTAATTGCAGCACAAGGACCCTGAACGTTTTTTTAACAAAGACTTGTTACGGAAACAATCCGGAAAGAATTCACCATGGAACTCAACCTTGCCAGACCCTTTGCGGCCATTCGTCGGAGCAAATCTTATAAAGCCATTTGCGCTTCCCTCTGGGAGGTCAATCCCATCTCCAAGCAGATCCTGGGCATCTGTTCGGCCCTTGCCGTCACCGTACAGTTGCAGACCGCTTTGGTCATGGGCCTGGCCCTGACCTTCGTGGTAGCCTTTTCCAACCTGATCATTTCGTCCCTTCGAAACCTGATCCCGAGAAATATCCGCATCATCGTCGAAATCAGCATTATCGCCACCCTGGTGATCCTAGCGGACGAAATACTAAAAGCGTTTTTCTATGATATCAGCAAACAGCTGTCAGTCTTTGTCGGGTTGATCATCACAAACTGCATCGTCCTGGGAAGAGCCGAAGGGTACGCGATGTTGAACCCGCCGATACCCTCGTTTGTGGATGGACTTGCCAACGGCATCGGATACAGTTCGCTCCTGATCGGGGTCGCCTTTTTCAGGGAGCTTCTAGGATCCGGCAAGCTATTGGGGTTTCAGGTTGTCCCCGCGGTCTTTTACCAGGCCGGATACGAAAATATGGGATTAATGCTGCTGGCGCCGGGGGCCTTTATCGTCATCGGTCTGTTTACCTGGCTGCAGCACACGCTGATCGAAAAATAGACAGGTATGCCATGGAAAACCTTATCAGTATCTTGCTCAATTCGGTATTTGTCGGAAACATCCTCCTGGCCTATTTTTTGGGGATGTGTTCCTTTCTGGCGATTTCCAAAAACTTAGACACCGCTGTCGGTTTGGGCTTCGCTGTGATTTTTGTGTTGACGCTCACGACGCCGGTCAACTGGCTCATTTATCATTTTCTGCTGGCCCCCGGCGCACTGGCCTGGGCGGGGCTGCCGGATGTGAATCTCGGCTTCCTCAAGCTGGTCCTTTTTATCACCACCATCGCCGCCATTGTCCAGGCTGTGGAGATGGTCATCGATCGGTATTCGCCGGTGCTTTACTCCGCCCTCGGCGTTTTTCTGCCGCTGATATCGGTCAACTGCGCCATACTCGGCGCATCCCTGTTCATGGTCGAGCGGGATTATCGGTTTTCCGAATCGGTGGTTTACGGCGTCGGTTCCGGTATCGGCTGGTGCCTGGCGATTGTGGCCATGGCAGCCATCCAGCAGAAACTCAGGTATGCCGACATCCCAAAAGGACTCCAGGGTTTCGGCATCAACATTATTACCACCGGTTTGATGGCCATCGGGTTCATGCTTTTTGCGGGCATCTCCCTTTGAGCGGCCCTGCCGGCATTTCGGTTTTTGTTCTAAACGTATAGATCAGGAAAGGGTAGTTGCGCGGTGCATATTTACATTGTGAGCTTTTCGGTATTTTTGTCCGTTGTCCTTTTGCTCGTCCTGGCCTTGCTGGTGGTGGAGTCACAGGTGGTGCAGAAAGGCGACCGGAAGATCGTCATCAACGATGACCCTGAAAAGTCCCTGCAGGCGCCGCCGGGCCGCACCCTTCTGTCGGCCCTGGCGGCCAAAGGAATTTATCTGGCGTCGGCCTGCGGGGGAAAGGGGTCCTGTGCCATGTGTAAATGCAGGGTGGAAGAGGGCGCCCGAGGGATCCTGCCCACCGAAATGCCGCACCTGACCCGCGCCGAAAAGAGGCAGAATGTACGTCTCGCCTGCCAGGTTAAGGTCAAGGAAGATTTAAAAATCCATATCCCGCCGGAAATTTTCAACATCAAGAAATACACGGCCACGGTGGTCTCTAATGAGAATGTGGCAACCTTTATCAAGGAGCTTGTGCTGGGGCTGGACGGAAACGAGCGGATCGACTTTAGTTCAGGACAGTACATCCAGATCGATATCCCGGAATACGAGTTGGAATATGAAAAGATCGATGTCGGCCAACGGTTCAGATCCGTCTGGGATAAATTCGGCCTGTGGGGATTGCACGCACAGGCCGAAGAGCCGGTGTTCCGCGCCTATTCCATGGCCAATACGCCGGAAGAAGACCACCTCAAATTCACCGTCCGCATCGCCACCCCGCCGCCCGGTTCGGATGTTCCGCCGGGCATCGCCTCATCCTATCTGTTCGGTCTTAAGCCCCAGGACAAAGTGATCCTTGGCGGTCCCTATGGAGAATTTCTAATCAAAGAAACCGACAAAGAGATGTGTTTTGTGGGCGGCGGGGCCGGCATGGCCCCCATGCGAAGCCATATTTTCACCCAGCTGTTGATCAAGAAGACCCGGCGGCAAATGACCTTCTGGTACGGCGCGCGATCCAAAAGTGAAATGTTCTACGACGCGGAATTTCAGGAACTGGCGCAAAACTTCGAAAATTTTTCCTATTACGTTGCGCTTTCAGATCCGATGCCCGAGGACAACTGGGAAGGCTTGACCGGATTTATTCACCAGGCGGCCCATGACCAATATCTGAGCAAACACAAAGACCCGGCGGAAATTGAGTACTACCTGTGCGGCCCGCCCCCGATGATCGCAGCCGTTAAAGAAATGCTGGACAGTCTGGGGGTGGAGCCTGAAATGATCGCCTACGACGACTTCGGGTAACGCTTTATTTTCTCCAGTTATCAACAAGGCACCCGTTAAATAAAACGTTCATGTTTACGCCCGCCTCTAAAAAGGTTCGCGGCGCTATTTAAAACTTTGCCTGGTAAACAGAAAATGATATATTACCCCAATTATTTTTTGGGGAGGGGATCCGGTATAAAAGCTGACCAGACTGTAAAAAGCATGAGAATCATTCCAGCCCTTATCGCTGCGATTTTAATCGGAATTCCATTTTCAGCCATCTCCCAGGACAAGCAGGTTGTCGGCCTGTTGGAGAAAATCAAAATCTGTCCGGAAAACCTCATCATGACGGCCAAGCTGGATACCGGAGCGGAGCACTCTTCCCTCAGCGCCATCAACATCAGGGAGTTCATACGTGACGGCAAACGCTGGGTTCGCTTTGATGTCAACGCCCAATGGCTTTGGAAAACGCGGGAAAAAAGACTGCTGCGAATCGCAAAAATTAAAAGGCACCCGAACGATCACCAGGAGCGTCCGGTAATCCGGCTGGGGATCTGTCTGGGAAAGTATTACCGGGAAGTCGATTTCAACCTTACCGACCGCAGAAAATTTGAACACCAGATGCTCATCGGCCGCAGCTTTATGAACGGCCTCCTCATCGTTGACCCGGCCGCTGAATTCACCACCACGCCAAACTGCGAAGCGTCCTGCGGCAAGTAAAGTCTCCGGCGGGGAATCAGCTGGCTGCTCCCCTTTGTACCCGTTGAATAAAAGAGCTCCGGGTCATCCCGGCGCCGACGGAATCGTTCACAATCAGGGTTGCCTGTTTTAATCCTTCGAGATTTCTGTTTACGCCATACCCCTGGATCGTATCTTCTTTTAAGGCGTCACGCCGGAGATCATAGGGCAATCGCTGCATACAGACAACCGAGCAGTTGCCGCGGACATGGATGTTCGTTATCATTTTGTCGGCGATAAAATCCCTCACAGCCCGGTCCACGTCGGGATTTGCCGGGTCGATTAAATTCCGCAGCGTCAGGGGGATCATCGCGAAGTTCGCCTGGTGCTCGATTAAAAGTTCAATATCCGCAACGGTCAGACCGTTTCGATGGAGCAGCTCGGTTAAATGCTTGCCGGCCCCGCGGGTGGCGTACAGAAAAACACCCTTTCCATCCATTTCGCCAAAAACATCTCCATCGCTCGGGACAGCCTGAATATAGTCGGCAAAACAGCCATGGGTCCGGGTCCGGGTGTCGATAATGCCGGACTCCGGCCGGTCATACGGTTCGCCGGCGCCTTGATGAATTTTTACCCGGATCCCCTGTTGCCGGTCCAGGTATGCGGAAGCGACGGTTCGATACCGGCCGGATTCAACATAGGCTCTGGCAATTGATTCAACAAAGAGAGGGTCCTGGTCCAGGGCCATCAAGTCAAAGGCAAACGCGTTGACGTCCCGGTCATAAAAACTTAACGCTTCTTTAAATTGCCGGAAATGTCCCGCACCGGCTTTTTCAGGGTACATTTTTTCAACCAGGGCGTTTTGGACTCTGGCAGCGGTGGCCGGCACACGGTACAGCAGGCTTCCCAGTTGGTTATCGACCAGGATGCCGTCGATTTTGCTGCGGCCGTTCAGCCTGTATATCATTTCTGCGATGCGCGCCACAAAATCATCGCTGCAGGGCTGCGTTATCGGCTCGCTGCTGCTGTAACTTCCGGAGGGACGCAAACTGGCCTGGGTTTGGAGTGCGGTTGCCAGGGCATCGTCGCCGAAGATGATATTGGCGGTATCACCCGGCTTGAACGCACGCGCCCGGTGAATGTTTTCAGCCCCGATGATGACCGAAATGTCGCCGGATTTAAGAAAACCGTTGAGGGAAAGCATAAACACGAGCTCGACCGCCACATTAAAGCCGGGGCAGCCCGCATATAAATCAAAAGCCAGGGCCTGGGGGCAGGCATCCTTCACCATATGGTAGGGGTGCTGAATCAAGGGACCCGGATCCTTTTTATCGTCCCCCACATTGGTTGCCCCGATGAACAGCTTGATTCGGGCCGGTTCAATTTTGGCGCCTTCCAGGAGGTTCTGCAGGGCAATCCGGCCGATCCACTGATTGGGCGGGGCGGCCACACGCGTTCGGACGCCGATCCTGTCTTCGATGGACTGAGGGGTTACCGGAATTCCCCCCTTGAAAAACATCCCTTTTTTTTCGAAAGCGGTGTTGTCTATAAGGGTTCCGTCATTCCAGGCGCCATATCCGACAATTTCCAATACTGATTTCCGTCCCAATGCGCCACCTTGTGGTTTCATCAAACGCCGTATCCGCCAAAACCATATGACAACAGACTACAGCCGGTTTAATCTCTCCTGAAACTCTTCCCCTCCGGCATTTTCATCCGTTTCCCCGTCCACCGCAGCAATATGAAAAACGGCATCGCCCGCGTGGACCAGCGGCAGGTTTGTACGACCGATGACGATGCCGGCGCCGGGTGAAAATACCGTCTCTTCGTTTTCGCCGAATGGATCGGCAATGACACCTATCGGTTCGTTTTGAGCCACCCTGCCGCCAAGCTGCGTTTGCGTACGCAAAATACCGCTGATGGGCGCCCGGGCCCACAGGGTTGAGTTTGCAACCAGGGGGGATACCGGATCCCTTTTGGGGGTATCTCCAGGGAGCATGCCGATCAGCCCCATTACGGACAGGATCCCCCGTATGCCGGCCCGGACAGCGGCGTCGTCAAAGCGCAACGCTTCACCGGCCTCATACAGCAGCATCGGACAACCTTTTTCCGCCACGGCCTGGCGCAGGGACCCGTCGCGCAGGTTGGCATCGACAATGACCGGTGCATTGAACGCCTCGGCCATGGCACGCGTCCGGGGGTCTTCCAGACGGGCGCGGATCTGGGGCAAATTGATGCGATGATTGGAGCCGGTATGCAGATCAATGCCGTGGGTGCTTTGGGATACAATCTCTTGCATGAATATATTCGCCAGCCGGGAAGCCAGCGACCCGGTCTCGCTTCCGGGGAAAAAACGATTCAGATCCCGCCGGTCCGGCAGGTAGCGCGAGTGGTTGATGAAGCCGAAAACATTGACCACCGGCACGGCCAGGAGGGTCCCCCGCAGACGCGCCAGCCTTTTGTATTGAATCAGGCGGCGAACGATTTCAACCCCCAAAATTTCATCGCCATGTATGGCCGCGCACACAAACAGCACCGGGCCGTTTTTTTTGCCGCGAATCACATGGACCGGCATGGTCATTTGGGTGTGGGTATGCAGGCGGGCCACCGGAATGTTGATGGTGGCCCGCCGGCCGGGCTTTACGGATGTCTCCGCGATCTTAAAATCGGTCGGCATGCGCGGCGCCTCCATCAGCCGATTCCCCGGGTGCGGGTTTTACGGGGGGACGCATTTTTTTTGATATAGTCGATGATCATGCCGGCAATATCTTTTTCGTTTGTTTTTTCAATGCCCTCCAGCCCGGGTGAAGAATTGACCTCCATGATCACAGGCCCGTGATTGGAGCGCAGCATATCAACGCCGGCGATGTTGAGGCCCATTATCCGTGCGGCGCGCACGGCCGTTGACCGTTCTTCCGGGGTGATTTTGATTTTCGCCCCTTTTCCGCCCCGGTGAAGATTTGAACGAAACTCCCCCGACTTTCCCTGGCGCATCATGGCGGCAACCACCTTTTCACCGATTACAAAGCAGCGGATGTCCATTGCCCCCGATTCCTTAATGAATTCCTGCACCAGAATATTGGCTTTAAGCCCCTTGAAGGCCTCAATGACGCTCTGAGCCGCCTGATCGGTTTCCGCAAGAACGACCCCGATTCCCTGGGTGCCTTCCAGCAGCTTGATAATCAGCGGCGCCCCGCCCACCACGTTTATCAGATCTTCGGTAAATTTTGTTGAATGCGAAAACCCCGTTACCGGCAGGCCGATCCCTTTTCTGGCCAGCAGCTGCAGACTGCGCAGCTTGTCCCGGGAACGGCTGATGGCCACGGATTCATTTACGCTGTAAACATTCATCATTTCAAACTGGCGCACCACCGCCGTTCCATAAAAGGTGATTGAGGCGCCGATCCGGGGTATGATCGCATCAAACCCTTCAAGTTTTTCCCCCATATAATGAATGGAGGGTTTATGAGAGGTAATATTCATATAGCAGCGCAGGGGGTTGATCACCTGCATTTCATGTCCGCGCGCCTCGCCGGCCTCCACCATGCGCCGGGTGGAGTAAAGTTCAGGTTTGCGGGAAAGTATACCGATTTTCATTTTGTCCTCCTTTTGCCTCGATCCTTTGCGTAGGATTTCGACAGCGTGCGTCCAAGTATATAGGCTTTTTCCAGATCGATGAAGTACCGTCCGCGCAGCGCCGAGCGGCCGAGGAGCATCCGGTATTTCATATTGTCGCGTCGGGCCAGGGTCATTTCAATGGGCCATTGACGATTTCCCAGCGACAGCGTCGTACAGATAACATAGCGCTCTTCGCGATGCCCGCCCGAATCAGTAATGGTTCGCAGTTCCTTGATATCCGCCTCGCAATAAATCACAATATCCGTATTGCGCTGGAGGGGATGAATACCAAAGCGCACCTTTTGTCCGTTGTCCGTTTTGAAAACCTCCATATCGAAGGCATGCAGCGAAGACGTCTTGGCGCCGGTATCGATCTTGGCCTTGATGGCAGGTATATTCAAATCCGGCAGCGCCACCCATTCCCGCCATCCGGCGGTTAATTTCTGGTTTTTCACGGCTGTCATATGTTAAAATCCATCAGCAAAAACGATTTGTCGGTTGTTGCAAGCAAAACCTATCTCTTCTGGATATCATAGCCCTCAATTTTGCAAGTTCAGATGAATAGCAAAGGGATATTCGCTTAGATGGGTTATAGACGCCCGGGGCTGATAGCGCTTCCCGGTCAATAAGAAAATAATCAGAATTATAAGATTTCGGCGGCATCATACATCATAACGATAGCCGATATCAAATAAATATTTAAGAATCGACTTCAGGACGGAAATGGAGCCCTGGTTGCATTTGTCAGAATAAAAGAGAGGGCGGCGCCGGGAGAATATTTTTAGACTGTTTTACAATTGACTTTTTCGTTCATTTCATTAACTTAATCAACCGGCCATAGAATGTCTAAAATGCTTTGATTCTGATGATTGATGGACGACAGCTTCCCCTAATCATCCAGCTTGGTCCTTCGGATAGAACGATGTCGTTTATTAAACAACGCCCCGGCGCCCTGGCGGCCATCGGCGCCCTCATCGCAATCGGCTGCATCACCTTTGCGCTGAGAACCGTATGGATGGAACGCGGCGGCACCCGGCTCCATGACAAGGTCTGGCAAATGACGCTGGCGTTCCACTTCTAAGCGGAACAGAGCGGGGCAGCGGTTTACCTGGCGCTGCCGGTCGATTCCCCCCGGACCAAATTTGGGTCAAAATTTTTTCTACCCCCGCCTGCGCCAGGCCCGTTTGCGGCCCAAAGCCGGTGAATTGCGCGAAGCCGTGTTTATCGCACCCCAGCCTGGCCGGTTTTATTTAAGAGCCGACTTTCAACTTTACAGCGACCCGTCCGCAGACCGGCAGAAGACGCAGAAAAAAGAAACCTTATCCGCCGCCGGCCGAGAACTCTATCTCGGTGATGATCCCCTGACCCAGATTGAAAACGACCAGGTGAAATCCGCGTTTGAAAAATTGTTTGCCGCCCAAACCGATAAACGCCACCTCCTGGACGTCATAGCGGATTTCTGCGAGAAAAAAATAGCGGCTGCCGCCCCGACCACGCCCCGATCTGTCGCCGATGTGCTGCTGCAGCGAAAAGCGACTGCCCTCGAACGCGCCCGGACAATGATTGCGTTGTGCCGAATCGGCAAAATTCCCGCCCGATTGATCAGCGGATTTGCGCTCTCTGAAAAGGCCGATGCCCAACCGAACTTCTGGATCGAAGCTTACATGGATAATACCTGGCTGCCGTATGATCCTGAAAATGGATATCGCCACGAGCTTCCTTCTAATTTCATTGCGGTCCGAAGAGGCGGAAGCGAAATGCTAAGAATCAAGGATGGGTCCCGGATTTCCCAGGAATATGCCATTACCCATATCGAGAACCCCCACGGTTTCAGGGGAAGCGCGGAGCAGCGTTTTATAGAAGTTTTTGACCTCACAAGGCTGCCGCTTTCCACCCGGTCTTCCCTGGTCATGCTGCTTTTGCTGCCGCTGGGAGCCCTTGCAACCACATTTACCCGAAACATTCTGGGAATCCGAACCATCGGGACGTTCACCCCAACCCTGCTGGCCCTGGCGGCCGTATATGCCGACTGGCGAACGACGATGACCATATTCATTATCGTGGTCATTATCGCTTTCGGAGGTCGGGCGCTTATGCCGGGTTTAAAATTATTGAAAATCCCGCGGCTCAGTGTGATCTTTACCCTGGTGACGGTTTCGATGACCCTGACCGTGTCCATCCTGGAATATTTTCATTTCACTCCCGCCGGGCATGTGGTGCTGCTGCCCCTGGTGGTGTTGACGACCATTGTCGACCGGACCTATACGGCCATAGACCGGGATGGCAAACGCATCGCGCTAAAACGGCTGGGCTGGACGATTGGTGTGGCCATCGGCTGCGTATGGCTCTTCCAATGGGATTTTATCGGCCGCATGCTGCTGGTTCACCCCGAGTTGCACTTTATCACGCTGGCATTGCTGCTGCTGCTCGGTTTGTACAATGCCCGCAAACTTTCAGACGTCTCATTTTTTCAATTCCTGGGGGAAGATTACCCAAAAAAGGCGCCAGCCGCTCTGGACAATTCGTCGAAGACATGATTTAATAGTCCGCAAAATTAATTATGTGGATTCAAACCGCATCATTAACACAACGCATTTATTCAGGTTTAAGGAGACCTCTGATGGCGGAAAGAACAAAGAAAATGATTATCACACCGATTGACGGCTCCAGTGATTCCCTTCGGTCCCTGAACTATTTGAACCTGTATTTCGGTACGGCCCCTGATTTAAAAATTGTATTACTTTACATACTGCCTTCGCTGCCGCCGTTGCTGATAGATGAATGTAAAAAAGACCCAAATGCCGCCCGGAAGCTTAAAGAGCTTGAAAAAAAGAACAGCCTGATGGCGGAAACGATTCTGGCGGAAGCGAAAACCAAACTGGTTGACAAAGGGTTCAGTCCCAGCCGAATCGAAACCGTTTCCCGCAAAAAAGAAAAGGAAACGGCCCATGACATCTGCTGGTGGGCCGCAAGCAAACAATCGGATGCCATCGTGGTCAATACCCGTGGCCGGAGCCGGCTGGAAGTCTTTTTTATGGGCGAAACCGCCCGCAAAGTGCTGGAATTCGCAAAAGTCTGCCCGGTCTGGCTTATCAAAGGCGCGATAAAATCCCGGAACGTTCTGATCGCAATCGACAGCTCCGATAATGCCCTGCGGGCAGCAGATCACGCCGGATTTATTCTTGCGGGAACCGATTGCAGCATTACCCTTTTCCACAGCAAGCGGCAATTAAGGCGTTTTGTTCCCAAGGAACTTTTAAAAAACGCTGCCGAACTGGAATCGCTTTGGAAAAACGCTGCTGCACAGGATATCGCGCCGAACATGAAAAAGACCGAAAGTCTGCTTCTGGACAGAGGCATTGCTCCCGGCCAGATCAGTACGAAAATAATCGACGGCAGCCGCAGTGCCGCCGCAGACATCCTCAAAGCGGCCCGCAAGGGAGATTTCGGAACGATCGTCATGGGCAGAAAGGGCTTTTCTGCAGATGAGGATTATAGCCTGGGAAGCATCACCCGCAAGGTTGTCAACGATTTTGATGATATGGCATTATGGATTGTCCGGTAAAACCATTCGCATTTGTGCGAGGGCCTTCCGCTTACACCCTCGGAAAGGAATCATATTCAGCTCTCCGTCTATCAGCCCGGTTGAGACGGACGCTCAGGTTTTAAAAGGTATCGCATGGGTAAAAATATCGGTTTTGTCTCCACCCGCTTTGCCGGCACCGACGGCGTCACCATGGAATCCAGCAAATGGGCGGCTGTTTTACGGCGAAACGGCCACAACTGTTTCTGGTTTGCCGGTGAATTGGACCGGGCGCCGGAGCGAAGCTTCATGGTTCCGGAAGCGCATTTCAAAAACGAACGCAATGAATGGCTAAGTGAACAGCTCTTCGGCAAAAAGGCCCGCAGCCCCATTGCATCGGACACAATTCATGAACTCAAAACGCTCTTAAAACAGAAACTGACTCAATTTATAGATACGTTCGGGATCGACCTGCTCATTGCCGAAAACGTTCTGACCATCCCCATGCATGTCCCCCTGGGAATCGCCATTACGGAAACGATAGCGGAAACACTCATCCCCACCATCGCCCATCATCATGATTTTTACTGGGAAAGGGTCCGGTTCACCATCAATGCCGTTGGGGATTATCTGCGGATGGCCTTTCCCCCCAACCTGCACAATATTGAACACGTCGTCATCAACTCCGCGGCCCAGGAGGAGCTGGCCCTTCGGACCGGCATATCGTCCGTCATCATCCCCAATGTCCTGGAATTTGAAAGCCCGCCCCGGGTTGACAGCGCACGCACGCAAACGTTCAGGGAATCCATCGGCCTGGCGCCTGACGACGTCATCATTTTACAACCCACCCGGATCGTCCAGCGCAAGGGAATTGAACATGCCATTGAGCTGGTAAGGGAACTGAAGAGTAAACGCTTTAAACTGGTCATCTCCCATGAGGCCGGGGATGAAGGCTATGAATACGCGAACTGGCTCAAAGCCGAAGCCCGCAGCCACGGGGTGGATCTTCGCATTGTCAAGGCCCGGATTACCGATCCCTTGAATGATCATGAGAAGCGCCACAAGGGGCTGTCCCTCTGGGATGTCTACCCCCACGCCGATTTCATCACCTATCCCAGTTTGTACGAAGGCTTCGACAACGCTTTTCTGGAGGCGGTTTATTTTAAAAAGCCCCTGCTGATCAATCGCTACGCCATCTTTGTAAGGGACATTGAACCCCGGGGATTTGATCTGGCGGTCATGGACGGATATCTGACGAAAAAAACCGTTAAAAAAGTAAAGGAAGTGCTCAAATCTCCTGAACGCCGCGAGAAAATGGTCAACCAGAATTATGCCATCGCAAAGCGCTATTACTCCTACACCGTTCTCGAAACACGGCTGGCCGCCATTCTGATCAATTTCTTTGGTACGAACAATAATTAAAACCCAGATCAACAGGATCAATTTTCAGCCAAAATATAGTTGTCAAGAAAATACTCCAGTTGTGACACCTGGCTGTCGGTCAGTTCTAAAAACACCCCGTTGATCTGTTTCTTCTGCAGGGCGCTGGAAGGGATGCGGTCTTCCACATCAACCGCTGAAACGATCTTAAAAGGTATCTCTCGTAAATGAAACTTGTCGTCCTGTGTGAATATCTCTATCTCGAATGTTTGTGAATCGGGTTTAACATTTGCGATGCAGGTAAACGAAATCCCCCCCTTGCTGATGTTTTTTATCTGGCCGATGAGATAATGAGAAGCCAGCGCCGCAAATGCCTGCGCCTTTACCTTATATCGCCGGTGTATCCTCCGCTCATTCATCTTTGCATCATCCGTCATGGCGCGAGAGCCCCTTTTGTTTTCGATCGGTAATGAACCGCCACAGCGAGCGCATCCCCCGTCCCGCCCAAGCGGGACTGCAGTGTTCTTCAATCAATCCTCGAACGTGTTGGAAATATTTCGTGCAGTTTGCCAATTCCCATAATTGTTCAGTCATCATAAAGTTTAAAATCGGGATAATACTTTTTGGCGCATTCCGGACAGATGCTGTGGCTGAACTCGGTCCCCGAACGCTCCTGGATAAAGGCTTCGATTCTGTTCCAATACCCCTTGTCATCGCGGATATTTTTGCAGTGAGAGCAAATGGGCAGCAGCTCTCCCAGGGTTTTCACCTCGGAAAGCGCCTCCTGAAGCTTCAGGACGAATCCATCCCGCTGCTCCTCTGCCAGTTTGCGTTCGGAAATATCAACGATGTTTCCCATGATGGCCGGTTTGCCCTGATATTCGATGCGGACCGCAACCGTTTCGCACCATAAAGTCTTGCCGTCTTTTCTGATCCGTTTGACTTCATAGCGTTGCGGGGCGTCCCCCCCGCTGAGCCGTTGCACTTTAATTTCCTGGGCGCGCTCGCGGTCATGTGGATCCAGCAGATCAAAATAGTTCATATTCAGTAGTTCTTCTACGCCATAACCATGCAATTCGGCAAAACGGTTGTTGGCATATATGATCTTATCATCCTGATGGATATAAATGCCGGTTTGAGAGCTTTCGGCAAGGATTTTATATTTTTCCTCGCTTTCTAAAAGCGCCTTTTCCGCCGACAGGCGTTCTTCCTGATCGAGAAAAATCCGACAAACCAATATGGTTGCCGCAGGATACAATAAGAGTATCGGCAGAGAAATTCGACGCAGCACCTCGAATCCGACACCGCCGGAAAGGGCCAGAAACAGCGCCAGCACTATTATATGCACCAGCAGTCCGAAACCGCCCAGCCAGCCGGTATGCATATAGCGTTCGTCTTTGCCCCGCAGGTAATGAAAGACAACTCCCAGCAAGGCGGATACGGCGATGACCATGATGCCGACCCAGGTGCCGGGCCCCCCCAGCCAGATGCGAAATGCACCGCAGATCGCGGCGGCCGCAGCGGCAACAGCTGGACCGCCGAACAGCCCCGCAATGCTCAGGATGACCGACCGGCTGTCAAAGATGATGCCCGGCGCAAATTGAAACGTCGTCGCCATCACCACGACGCCCGCCCCGCCAAAGAGGAGCCCTGAAAGAATCTGGTACGGCAGTGTGCCCTTTTCCCGCCTTCGCAAAACCATCTGGTGCAATACGCTGAACGCCACCAGTATGGCAATGTTCTGAATCAGACTGATCAGGATCATTTTCGAATTATTCCTACTTCTTCCGTTAAGCCATCTTGTGAATAGGGTTTATGTCGTCCGGGCCCGTGATACACACATTCAGGTCTCTTAATATCCCATCATCAATACCGTAGATCCACCCATGCACCGCCAGTCCTTGTCCAAGCCGCCATGCGTTTTGAACAATAGTCGTATGACACACATTCGCCACCTGTTCAATCACATTGAGTTCACACAGCATATTGAATTTTTTTTGTTCATCACTGACTGCGTTGAGTTTTGCTTCATGATAGCGATAGATATCCTTGATATGGCGCAGCCAGTTGTCAATCAGCCCATAGGGTTTGTTCCCCATGGCCGCTTTAATCCCGCCGCAGCCATAATGGCCGCAAACAATGATGTGCTTAACCTTCAACACATCGACGGCGTATTGCAAAACGGACAAGCAATTCAAATCCGTATGAATCACGACATTGGCAATATTGCGGTGGACAAATATGTCACCCGGCGGCAGACCGGTAATGGTATTTGCCGGCACGCGGCTGTCGGAGCAGCCGATCCATAAATACGCCGGGGTTTGCTGTTTTGAAAGATTCGCGAAAAAATCGGGATCAGATTTTTTTGTATTTTCCGCCCATTTCCTGTTGTCATCAAAAATACTTTTTAAGACGCGCATGGGTTGTTCCTTTCTTCGGTATTAAAGCGCCATTTCTATTTCGTGGGGCTTACCCCCGCAAGTTGTTCTAAAGCAGCTTCAGGGCAATGGCCGTGCGGTTCGGCAGATAAAGGCTCAGGTAATGGTTGTCCATCTTCTCATTGTCCGTCAGGGTAAAATGAAACTGGTCCGGGGCGACCCGCCCGTGCCCGCCGTATATGGCGGCATCGCTGTCAAACACCATCACATATTTGCCCGGCGGCGCCCCGATGCGATAGTCCGCACGGGAACCGGCCGGATGAAAGTTGAACACGAACAGCAGACCGGCCCTGCTGAACGCCAGTATTTTATCATCGCTGTGCTCATGGCGCAGTTGTATTTCCGGCGTCTCCAGCAGTCTGAACTGTTTTGCCAGAGCGATCATGTCACGGTCGAAACGCAACAGAAACTGATACTTCAGGTTCGGGTCATCCGCCAGATGCCACTGGCGCCGGGCATAATGATACGACCAGTTGTTTCCCTGGCGCGGAAAATCAATCCAGTCCGGGTGTCCGAATTCATTCCCCATAAAATTGAGATAACCGCCGCCGGCCAGGGTCATGGTGATCAGGCGGATGAGCTTGATCAGCGCCATGCCCCGATCTACTCCCATATGCGGATCCCCCGCCTGCATATGATCGTACATGGCTTGGCCGATCAACCTGAATATCAGCGTCTGGTCGCCCACCAGGGCCTGGTCATGGGATTCGGCATAGCTGAGGGTGTGTTCGTCCCCCCGCCGGTTGGTCAGTTCATGCCACAGCTGCCCCATGGGCCAGGCCTCGTCACGGGTCTCTTTGGTCAATTTGATCCAGTAGTCCGGTACTCCCATGTTAAAACGGTAGTCAAACCCAAACCCGCCGTCCGCCTGCGACAGGGCCAGACCCGGCATGCCGCTGACATCTTCGGCAATGCTGACCGCGTCCGGACGCACAGCGTGAATCACCCGGTTGGCAAGCGCCAGATAGGCCAGGGCGTCTTCATCCACATCATCGCCGAAATAATCGTTGTAGGAGGTAAACGCCTTTCCCAAACCGTGATGCGTGTAGAGCATGCTGGTAATGCCGTCAAACCGAAAACCGTCCACCCGGTATTCATCCAGCCAGTAACGGCAGTTGGACAGCAGGAAGTGGAGCACCTGGTGTTTGCTGTAGTCAAAGAGGCGGGAATCCCAGGCAGCATGAACGCCCCGCTGGCCCTCGTGAAAAAACTGATAGGGGGTTCCGTCAAACCGGCTGAGGCCTTCCACTTCGTTGGAGACCGCATGGGAATGAATCAAGTCCATGATGACCCGTATCCCGGACAGATGGGCCGCATCGATCAGCGCTTTGAGTTCCGCCGGTGTTCCGAAGCGGGAAGATACGGCAAAAAAACTGGAAACATGATATCCAAACGAGGCATAATAGGGGTGCTCCGGAATGGCCATGAGCTGCAGGGTGTTGTAGCCGGCTGAAACGATGCGGGGCAGAATTTTTTCGGTAAACTCCCGATAGGTGCCGACCCGGCCCTCCTCCTGGGCCATACCCACATGCGCTTCGTAGATGAACAGCGCACCAGTCGGCGGCAGAAAGTTTCGACACTGCCACAAATACGGGTCGGGCGGCTGCCACACCTGGGCATTAAAAATTAAGCTCTCGGGATCCTGCACCACTCGCCGGGCATAGACCGGAATCCGGTCCCCGGAGCCGTCGGCCCAATAAATCCGCAGTCGGTATAAGTCGCCGTGCCGCAGCCGGTCCGGCGGCAGCCGGATTTCCCAAACCCCTTCGTCAGCGATGCGCTGTAAGGACAGCGCCGGTTCTTCCTGCCAGCTGCTGAGGTCGCCCACCAGAAAGATCGCACGCGCATTGGGCGCCCATTCACGAAAAATCCATTCGTTTTGATGCCGGTGCAGCCCGAAATATTCATGGCCGGATGCAAAATCAGCCAGGGTCATTTCTCCCCCGGTCAACTTTTTTTCGGCGGCATCGATTTTTTCCAGGCGGTGATTTAGAACGGCCGCATACGGCTTAAGCAGCGGATCGAGTTCCAGTAATTTTTGAGATAGGCGGTTATTCATATCGGGATTAGGGTTTCGTATTTAATTTTATGAGAACCACGGCCGTTGAACTGCCCCCCGATCCCCGGCCACTGACCACTTTTTAAAGGGCTCCGTTGGGAGCTGTCTCCAGCAGCGGACGCTGGAGTATTTTTCCGTAAAGCGCGATATATTCCTGGGCCGTAACCGCATGGGTAAAGGTTTGGGCGCTTTGCTGCATGACCCGGGAGATCTGTTTCTGCTTCACCTTTGCCGGCAGTTCGTAAAAGCCCATGGCCTGATCGATGGCCCACATCAGGCCGCCGGAATCATAAGTCTTGAATAAAAAGCCGTTGCCGCTGCTGTTTTCCGCATCCATATGAACCACCGTATCATGGATGCCGCCGGTATCGTGGGCCACTGGAAGGGCGCCGTAAATGGGCGCAATCATCTGGGGAAGCCCGCAGGGCTCAAAGCGAGAGGGCATCAGAATATAATCCGCCGCAGCATAGGCCTGGTGCTCCATTTCTTCATTGAAATCACACACAGCCAACCGGTTATGGATGCCATGAAAAATAACGATGTCTCTAAAAATCCGCTGATAATCGCCATTGGCGATAAAAACGATCTGCAGGTTCCGGTTCCAGTAGTTTGAAACAACCCGATAGAGAATCTCGGCCAGCAGCTGGCACCCCTTTTGGATGGGGTCCAGGCGTGACGGCCAGAAAAAGAGCGGCGCGTTTTTATCCTCGATCAATCCCAGGTTCTTTTGCAAGAAAAGCTTGTTTTTCCGTTTGCCGGCCGCATGGTCGCTGCTCCCATAGCGATAGGCGATATGGATATCGCTTTCCGGATTGAAAACCGGGTCGGGCGCATTTAAGATGCCGACGGCGCAGCCGGCGTAAAACTTGTTGGCAAGCTCGCGGCGTAGCGGTTCGGATATAAAAGCAAACTTGCCGTTGACGATTTCCTGTAGGAAAGTATGGCTGACGGTATTCACAAAATGGGCCGCAAAGACGCCGCTGGCCAGAAAATCAACCGGAACAGATTCGCGGGCGTCCTCATAAGAATAGATCATTTTCTCGTAAAACAGATGGTACCAGAAATAAGCCGCATCAATCCCGCGGTCTTCAATATAGGCCAGGGTGCTTTTGACGGTATGGATGTTATGGATGGTAAAGAGACAGGGAATGCCGAGGCGGCGCGACATCGCCGGTATCAACGCGGTCATCCAGTCGTTACAATGGATCAGGTCCGGCTGGACCCGGGGAATGATATTGTTCATGACTTCCCGCTGAAATGCGATGGCCAGCTTCGTGTTCTCTTCGCCGTAATCGGAATATACCCGATTCAGGTAAAAGAAGGCCCTGTCTTCGGCCAGATGAATCCGGTCGTCCGGCATCACTTTGCGGATGTCGCTCTGTTCTTTCTTTAAAAAAGGGGCCAGCCGGTCCGCAAAGATGGAACGGTAATCCGGCATGGCCACATGAACATCCGCGCCCTGGTCAAAAAGGGCCTTGATCAGGGCGGCGGACACATCCGCCAGACCCCCGGCCTTGGCTGTCAGGAAACCGGCATGGCTTGCCATCCGGTCGGGCAGGTAGGTGACCTCCGGCGTTACAATCAGAACACGCGGATTATTTCGTAAAGCATTATCCACAAATACTTCCCTTTACCCTGAATGAGCGTAGACAAAATGCCTTGAAGCCGGAGCACCCTCGACTTTCGCTCAATTGGGGTTTTAGCTTCAGGCCCAGGTAATCAACCCGGGCGAGAACTTGGTCAAATCGTCCCCTTGCGGCGTGATCCGCGCGGTAAACCCGAACCGCCCGGAAGAGTTGCAGGTTACGACACCGCTATACAGGTAATCGCCGTTGCCGCGCTCTTCCGTCATGAACATCGGTTCCGTTGCACCGTCCTTGAGCAGGCCCAGCGACTTCAGGTGCCCGTAATAAAGCTCCACATCCACTTCATCCGGACGGAGTTCTCCCAGATGGACGGCCGCTGTTACCTTTAACGTTTCACCGACCCGAAAGGGGCCTTCGCTCTCTTTGGCCGGCAGATGGACTTTTATCTTGCCCCAATGTGTTTTTAGCCGCTCCCGGCAATCCCGCAGGCGTTTGGCTTCGGCAGCCTCGTTTTGGATCAGGGTTTGGAACCGCTCTGCGGCGGGCTGATAGAACCTGCGGGCATATTCATCCACCATTTTATGGCTGCAAAATTTTTCGATGGCCATTTTCATGGAAGCTTTCATCATTTTCATCCATCGCAGCGGCACATCCCCGTTTTTACGCTCGTAAAAACAGGGGATCACATCGTTTTCCAATATGTTGTAAAGCGCCTGGCTTTCCACCGCATCCTGGTAGGCGATATCACTATGCTCTTCTCCGTTGCCGATCTTCCAGCCGCAGTCTTCCGAATATCCCTCACACCACCAGCCGTCCAGCACGCTCACGTTCAGCACCCCGTTTAAAGCCGCTTTCATCCCCGATGTACCGCAGGCCTCATATGGCCGCCGGGGCGTGTTCAACCAGACATCCGCACCCTGAATCAAATGCCGGGCGATATTGGGGTCATAGTCTTCCAGAAAGATAAACCGGTGACGAACGGAGGCCTTGCGGCCGAAATGAATCAGAAGTTTAATCAAATCCTTGCCCTCCTGATCCTTGGGATGGGCCTTGCCCGCAAAAACAAACTGGATGGGACGGGTCTTGGAAGTTATCAGCGCTTCCAGGCGGTCGGTATCCATCAGCAGCAAATACGACCGTTTGTAGGTTGCAAAGCGGCGTGCAAATCCAATCGTCAGAATATCCTGGTCCAGAACCGATTCCGCATCCTCCATCATGGCTTTGGGCGCATTGCGACGGCCGTACTGTTGAAGCATCCGCTCCCGGCAGAAGCGTATCAGGCGGGTGCGGTTCATTTCATGGGCCAGCCAAAGCTCTTCCGCATAGATTTCATCGATGCGCTTGCTGATATCATGATTTTCAGCGTGCTTGTCCCAGTCCGATCCCAGGTAGCGCTCAAACAGCAGCGCCAGTTCGTAGGAAATCCAGGAGGGAACATGCACCCCGTTGGTAATGTGGCTGATGGGAACTTCATCCTCCGGTACGCCGGGCCAGACATGGGCCCACATTCTGCGGGCTACCTGGCCATGCAGCCGGCTCACACCGTTGCGGTCCTGGGACAGGCGCAGCCCCAGGACGAACATTGACAGGGGTCCATTCGGACCGGAACCGGCCGCCTGTCCCCAGGACAGGATCTCATCTTTTGAAACGCCCAGCCGCGTCTGGAGCGGTTCCAGATACGGCCGGACCATATCGGCCGGAAATTCATCATGTCCGGCCATGACCGGTGTGTGGGTGGTAAACACATTGGTCCGGGAAACGATCTCCCAGGCGGTTTTTAAATCAACGTGGTAGGTCGACACCACATGCGCCAGCCGCTCCAAGCCGGCAAAAGCGCAATGCCCCTCATTCATATGGCACACCGCCGGATTAATCCCCATGGCCAGCAGAGCGCGCATGCCCCCTATTCCCAGCAGCATCTCCTGGGCCAATCGGGTTCTGGCGTCGCCGGCATAAAGCGTCGACGTAATGTTGCGGATATCGGGTGAATTTTCAGGCAGATTGGTATCCAGCAGAAAAAGGGGTACGCAACCAACCTGGGCCTTCCATACGGCCGCTTGGATCTCACCGTCCGGGCCGGCAATGGACACATACAGCTCTTTATCCAGCGGATCTTTTGCCCGTCCGATGGGTAGATGAAAAAAATCCGTTTCCGGGTATTCTTCCTGCTGGGTGCCTTCCTGGTTGAGAAATTGAGAAAAATATCCTTGGCGGTACAAGAGCCCCACCGCTGCCATGGGAAGCACCCTGTCCGAAGCAGCCTTCAAATGATCGCCGGCCAGGATTCCCAGACCGCCGGCATACAGCGGCAGGCTTTCATGGATTCCGAACTCCATGGAAAAATAGACAATTTTTCCTTCCGGGCCCAGTGTGGTCGCAAATTGTTCCCGGGGGATACAGACCATGCTTTGAAAATGTTCTTGAACCCGGCGCTGATAGGCTAAAAAGCTGTTGTCCTTGGCCAGTTCCTCAAATCGACGGGGGTCGACCAGGGTTAAAAAAAGTACGGCATTTCGGCGAGCTGCGCCTTTCCACAAGCGCGGATCTATCCGCCGGAATAGTTCTCTGGCATCATATTGCCAGCTCCACCACATGTTGCGGGACAATTCTTCTATAAATGAAAGGGGTTCCGGAATGCAAGGAAACACCTGAAATGTCTGTAATCGACTCATGTATCAAGCACCTCTATATATAATGTTCCAAAATTGGGATGGTCTCGTAAAAAGTCGAAAATGCGCCTTCATCGTCATTCCCGCAAAAGCGGGAATCCATTGATTTTAAACGGTTCTGGATGCCTGCCTGCGCAGGCATGACGGGATTTGGGACTTTTTACAAATGTGTCAAAATTAATATTGTATATCACAGTTTATCGTCAGGCGAAACTAACATAAAATTCCTTTGCCTACACTACTTTAATCAAGTCGTGAAAAAGGGTTCCAGGGGTCAATCCCGTCAGGGCGGGAAAGGATTCAATTGTTTGTTTTTAAATTATGATGCCTTTAATTTCATCCACACCCGCACCCATTCGCTGGCACCCCACGCCTGGGCATCGCAGCCCCGGGAGATATGGGGAAAATCGCCGTCTATTATCTCCGGCAGGTGGCCCACACATCCCTGATGCAGCAGCGCAGAACTGCTGGACAGCCACGACAGGGCCGTTTCTCTGGCGTTATCGCCGTATACCGCCACCCAGGCCTCGCAGAAACTGGGAAACATCCAGGTCCAGGCGGTTCCATTGTGATAGGCCGGCTTGCGCTGTAGATCCTCATCACCCGCATATTTGCCCTGATAGGGCCGGCCGGGGTCGTTGAGGGCTCTCCCCTGATGGACAATCGGCAGGGGAAACTTCAGCGGCCGGTCCGCCAGGCTGCGGATCGCCCCGGGGACCAGAAGTTCTTCACAGGCGGACAAAATTTTGCGGCTACGGGTGTCGTCGCCGACAGCACCCAGCGTCAATGCCAAAAGCTGGTTGGGCCGAAGGGCGTCATCCGGTTTGGCCTGACGCGCAGGTGTGCCGGGCCCGGCGTGCAGGCAATCCGACATGTAGCCCTCATCCCGCAGCGGGAAGAGCTCAAGGAGCGACGAACGCGCTTTGAGGCTCAACTGCTGCCATCGCCCCCCGGCTTTAGACGCATCGATTTGAGCCAGAAACAAAAGCCCCGCAATCCATAAGGATTGAATTTCAACCGGATACCCTTCCCGGGGTGTTCCCGCGGGATGGTTGGTATCCATCCAGGTAAAATGCGAGGGGCTGAAAAGGAGCCCCGAGTCCGGGTCCATACAGATGCCGTTGGGGGTCCCGTCCATCAGCGATCGGACCATGGCTATCAAAACCTGGCGGACGCTGCGATTGCCGCAGGGTTCATCCAGAAAGGATTCTTTGCCTTCGGCCCGGACCATATCGGCGCAAACCGTAAAAAACCACAGCGCCGCATCAGACGTGTCGCGGTTGCCGGCATCAGCCCCCCGGATCATGTTGGGCAGGGTGCCGTTTTCTTCATATTGCCCGAAGAGTTTGATAATATCGCGGGCCTCGGCGGTTTTACCGGCCGCGATCAAACCGCGCGTAAAAATCAGGGCGTCGCGGCCCCAGTCCAAAAACCAGGGGTATCCGGCAATCACGGTCTTAAGATCGCCCCGCCGGACCACATAATGCCTTAAAGCGGCCGTGAGATCATCAATCGGTCTAAAGAAGGTCTCTTCTTTTTCAAAACAGGCTTGAACGGGAGGGGCCCCGGGAATTTTTAGGAGCCCCGCGGTTCCCCGGGACGAATCGAGCACCACGGCCGTCAACTCCACCTGGTCTTCCCCTTTCAGTTCGGTCTGGAAATATCCCGGACTGAACAGGTCCGAATCCGGATCAAGGCCGCGTTCGGCATCAGCCGGCCGGAATACCATGTACTGCCACTCCGGTTCCCACACAAACTCGCCCCGGGAAATCCGAACCCGCAGGGGGTGCTCCGGCAGCGCTGAAAACAAAAAATGATCTGAATGCGGGGTGGTCGCCTTGGGCCAGATATTTTCCGGCCCTTTGAATGCTTTGGCGGGTTCATGGAAATTCCGGCTTTCGATATCCGGCCGCACAATCAGCCGGACAGGCTTGCCGTCCGTTAGCCTGGAGGCAGCATCCCCGGCAGGGTGCCGGTTTAAAATCATTCTGACCGCATTCTTTCCAGAGACCATCTGGAGTTGTATCGTCAGGAGCGTATACTGGCCCTGGCCGGCCGGCACATAGAAGCGCCAGCAGCCGGTGGAATCACCGTCCCGGTAGAACGAATCGAAACAGTCGCCATTCACCGCCTGGGAATACCCCTGATACACCAGCCAGATCCGATACCGCGCCAGCATGGCCCAGCGGTCTTCTGGATATTCCGGGTTCAGATTGGCCGACAGCAGGGCGTCATACCGGCTGCGCAGCTCGCCCCACCGAATCGAAGCCCGCAGCATGGCGCCGCAGCCATTGGTTTGCAGCAGCAGCGCCGGCTGGTCCACCAGGTCGGACCGTTTTAAACTATTTTTTATGGATACGCTGCCGGCCCTTGCCAGCAACAGCAGCCGCGCTTCGACATGTTCACACCGTCCGTCGGCATAAAGAGACAGTTTTACAGTCAGGCGGCGATGATTTTCTTGGGGCGGAAGCGGTGTCAATAAAGCAAAAAAGGTTCCATCGCTCCGGACCAGACTCTCTTCGCACCGTAAAACCCGATCCCTTTCCAGCACTTCGGCCCGAAAGGAAACGGCCGCCTGGAGCAGCAGAAAATGGTTCGGCGGGATCATGACTTCCCGTTTGGCGTCCTGGGGCCATTGCCATTTAACCACCCGGGGCTCCTGGCTGTCCGGGTTCAGGCTGCGGCAAAATTCAAAGGGGTCCTGGGCCAGCCGGCCGGCAGCCCCATCCGGATCAAACTCCGCCAGATCCCGGACACCGTGATAAAAGCCATACACATCGATGCCCTTGGCCCGCAGGCGCTGGTTCAGAATCAGCGGGGGCAGTGCAAAAGACGTTGGCCGGGTCTGGATAAACAGCGCCAGATCACTTTTTTCATCGGAAAGGCAGATAACCTGTCCGGGTTCCAGACCACAGTGGGCCATTCCCGCTTTGCGGTTTATCTCAACAGCCGCTCCCGTCATCAGGTCCCAGCAGGCGCCGCCTGCCATTTTCGCCCGGGAGGGATCCCAGGACACCCGGCCGCGTTGCGCCACATCCAGGTTGACCAGGATGATCAGCCGCCTGTTGCTGGGCCCATGATGCCGCAGCAGCGCCAGGACATTCCCCTCTCCCGTTTGAATGAGCGCCAGGCGGGTTCCATTGAAAAAAGCCGGATGTACGGTCAGCAGGGTCGTGAGCCGCCCGATCAGATCGATCTGGTTGGGCTGCGCCCCCCAATTGAGCGAAGCGGCGCCATGTACGTCGATTTTCTCTGCGGCAAACCATTCCACCCCGTTGCTGAATCCGAAAGCGCCCTGATGAGAAAAAAGCGCACAGAGGGCGGTTCGCATGCGGGCATAGCCATGAGACTGCGCTGCCAGCCTCGGGTTGTCGTGGGTTTCGGCAAAATGGACCGTGACGCCGTCGCTTCCGGAAATCTCCATGGCGCCGGGCAAATACCCCTCTATCTGGCCCCGGTCATAGTTTTGAAACAGCTCTGAATAGGCCCAGTTGAAATTGGCCGTATTCAGCAGCTCCCGTGTAACCGATATCTTGCCGCCAAGACCCTCCAACAGAAATACCGTATCGGGAAACTGCTCCCGCACCGCTGCAATCAAATATTTCCAGGCCGGAACCGGAATCATGTACCCGGCATCGCAGCGAAAGCCGTCCACCCCCCGCCGGCACCAGGTCAAAAATACATCGGCCATGAACTGCCACAGGTCTTTGTGGCTGTAGTTGAGCTTCGTCAGGTCTTCCCAACTGACCCCCCAGGCCCCGGGAACTTCAATCCGTCCGTCCGGATCCCTTGACAACCACTGGGGGTGCGTCTCGTGTAGACTGGCCGCCCAACCGGTATGATTTATCGCGATGTCGATAAAAATTCTGGCATAGCGTGCGTGCACGGCGTCAATCAGCTCGATGAACTGTTCCAGAGGGGTGGCGTGATAATCGAACTCCGCCAGGGCAGGATCAACCGCCGTAAAGCTTAGGGCGGCATAGGGGCTGCCGAATCGCCCCATGCGGCCATAGGTCGTGGGAACGGGGTGCACCGGCAGCAGCTGAAGGATCCGGCATCCGAGCGTCCCCACGATAAAGTCCAACTCTCTGATCAGATCTCGAAACGTGCCGGACTTGGGTATGACCGTATAACCGCTGCTGTCCAGCGCCTTGATCCAGTCTTCATTGACGGGACTGCTCGACGCCGCCGCTTTATTGGCGCCAAACTGTCTCACAAAAGCGTTATAGATGATATTCCCGCAGCAGGTATGGGCCGGTTCGACATTGATGCCGGTGTTGGGGCCCTCCGGCCAGACCGGGTCCGTTTCGCCGTCTTTTAAAAAAAAGCACTTGGCTTCGAAATGACCGACTTCAGTCAGGGGCAGCCGGGCGCCAAAGGTCCGATCATCAACCGGCCGCATGGCGATATCAAACCAGTCCTTGTCCAGGGCGGGAATATTCTCCCGCACAGCCGCCAGCGTTTCCCCACGGGCAACATCCGAATGCCCGATATTGGTTCGAATCCAGGCGGTTCCTTTCTGGGGGGTCGGCAGGGAAAGCTTGAATTCGAGGGTGTCGCCGCGAAACATTAACAGATGTTGCCCGGGAGCCGGCGTTTGCAAAACAGATTTCATATGATCCATGGCAAGTATTGTTTATTTTTAGGGCGCTGCACAGGACACCGCTTAAAACAGGTTGAAACTCTCGAATAGAAATATATCAAAGGGTATCCCCTGTCAACTTTACCCTAATGTTGCATTGTGAATTCAAGGATCTTGGCCGCTTTTAGCCATGTTTTTTATGAAATCAAGGGGTTTATGACATGATGGCTTTAGTTCCCTGGCTGTTCAAACACCGGTTTTCAACGCGACCACACGGGCCTGAAAAAAACAGTGCTTGCATTTTTAAAATTCTTTTGTTTATAATTTTAGCTTTAAAAACAATTAGTTTAAATGATAAGGAGACGGCCATGTTCATCATAAAATCCGCCCGCAAAAAAGCCGGCCAGTCGCCGGGGACCTTGATGTATGTCGGCGCAGAAAAAGTTGAAAAGGTCAAAATCCAAATTATCGATTATAATGGGTCCGATCTGGCTGAAAAAGAAGTGGGGACCATCAAGGACTGCCTGCCGTTTAAAACCAGTGATTCGGTTACCTGGATCAACGTTACCGGCATCCACGACCTGACGATGATCGAAAATCTGGGCAGCCAGTTCAACCTGCATCCCCTGCTCCTCGAAGATGTCGTCAACACCGAGCAGCGTCCCAAGATGGATGACTATGAAGACTATCTCTTCATGGTTTTAAAGATGCTATACACCGGAAAAAACAGCAAGCGCATCCAGCATGAACAACTGAGTCTGATACTCATGCCCGGTGTCGTCCTCTCGCTCCAGGAGTTTGAAGAGGATGTGTTTGACCCTGTTAGAGAAAGAATTCGCAAAGGGAAGGGACATATCCGCACCAAGGGGTCTGATTACCTGATGTACGCCCTCATCGATACCATTGTGGACCATTATTTCCATCTTTTCGAAGAAATCGGGGAGCAGGTGGAAGCCCTCCAGGAAGAAGTCATTACAGACCCCCAGCCTAAAACGCTCCATCAAATCCAGAATCTGAAACGGGAAATGATCTTTTTAAGAAAATCGGTCTGGCCCCTGCGGGAAATCATCAGCGCCCTGGTCAGAGGAGAATACAGCCTGGTCCACGAAGATGTGGTTCTGTATCTCAGGGATGTCTATGATCATACCATCCAGGTCATCGATACAGTCGAGACCTATCGTGACATGCTCTCGGGCATGCTCGACATCTATCTGTCCAGCGTCAGCAATAAAATGAATGAAGTCATGAAAGTGCTGACCATTATCGCCACCATATTTATCCCCCTTACTTTTCTGGCAGGGGTTTATGGAATGAATTTCAAATACATGCCGGAACTGGAGTTCAAATGGGCCTACCCGATCCTCTGGATCATCATGATTTCCGTGTTTGGATTGATGCTGATTTATTTTAAACGTAAGAAGTGGCTGTAACAGGAGGTTGCCATGGATTTTAAATATCTATTAACCGAATTTGAAATCGGCGGAAACCATTTATGGCGCATCCTGGCGCTGTTCGGCATTATTTTTATCGCCCTGGCTCTGGGTAGAATCGTCAAGTTAGTTCTGCACAAGTCCGCCGCGGCTCTTGAAAGTCAGCAACGTTTCATACCTGCCGTCACCTTAAAGTCAGTCAGCCGAAGCGTCCTTTTTCTGTCCGCAGCCATCGGCATCTCCGTCGGCATGGAATTCCTCGAATTACGAAACAGGATTTATGAAGTGGCCGATACCCTGACAGCCATCCTATTGAGCATCGCCATCGGGCATCTGCTTTACTGGCTGGTGGATGTCCCGGTCAAGTGGCTCACCGACATATCGGAAAAAACCAAAAGCAAGATGGACGACATGCTGATACCCATCATTCGCAAGAGCCTGCGCGTCACCATTGTCATCCTGCTCCTGGTCCAGATCGCCCAGATCCTCAGCGACAAGCCCATTACCTCCATCATCGCCGGGTTGGGAATCGGCGGTCTGGCCGTTGCCCTGGCCGCCCAGGACACCATTAAAAATTTTTTCGGCTCCATTGTCCTTTTCATCGACAAACCCTTTGAAAAGGGCGACCGTATTGTCGTGGACGGGCAGGACGGCCCAGTGGAAGAAGTGGGAATCCGCTCCACCAAAATCCGAACGCTGGACGGTCATCTGGTCACGCTCCCCAACGGCAAGCTGGCGGACATGACCATCCGCAATATCGGCAAACGTCCGTATATCCGAAGGCTTTTCAACCTGACGGTCACCTATGACACGCCGCCGGAAAAAATCGAAAAAGGGATCGCCATCGTAAAAGAAATCCTGACCAACCATGAAGGCCTGCAGGAAGATTTCCCGCCCCGGGTGTTCTTTAACGATTTTAATTCGGACTCCCTGAACATCCTGGTGCTGTACTGGTATCATCCGCCCAATTACTGGGATTTCATGGCCTTTACCGAAAAGGTCAATCTGCAAATTATGCGTGCCTTTGCCGCCGAGGGAATCGAGTTTGCGTTCCCGACCCAGACCACCTATCTGGCCCAGGACGACCGCAGGCCGCTCTATATCCGCGTTTCCACCGACGCCGAAAGCAACAAAACCGGCGGGCAAACCGGGTGACCGGACAGGAACGCTTCGCCGGTTACCCGTCCATTTACAATCTGTTATTGGCACGGCAGCTTTGAAACAATTTGACAATGCAATCTTTTGAAGAACTGCGGCGCAGTTTGGGCGATAACGGCAAAGACTTGCTGAAGTTATATATTGACGGTGGGAACTGACGGCGTTTCTTTGATTAAGCTGGGACAAATGAAAAAATCACAACTGAAGGCCATCGTTGCCAAGGGAGAGGATAGTCGGCTGCAATTCAAGCGGAACATCCGCAACGTGGATGCGCTTGCAGCTGAAATGGTGGCCTTTTCCAACAGCGAAGGCGGCCGTATTCTCATTGGCGTTACCGATGCCGGAGAACTTGAAGGTGTTCCCCGAACAGATCTAGGCCGGATCAACCAGGTCATTGGTAATGCGGCCAGCCAGCATGTGCGCAGCCCGATTTCGCCCCTGACGGAAAACATTGCTGTGGCCGCCGGCCGGGTGGTTATCGTTCTCGCCATCTCCAAGGGGATCGACAAGCCCTATTTCGATCGCAACGGCGTCATCTGGATCAAGAGCGGTTCGGATAAGCGGCGGTTGAATTCAAAGGAGGAATTGCGCCGCTTGTTCCAGATATCGGATCAATTCCATGCAGACGGACTTCCTGTTAAAGCGGGAATTGAGGCCTTGGACAAGCTCCGTTTCCGGGATTTTTTGAAAACGATATTTAAGCTCGATATTCCGGATGCGCCGGAAGATCTGCTCAAATTACTCCAGAACATGAACCTGGCCGTGGCAGACGGAAGATTGAACCTTGCAGGCGCATTGCTGTTCGCCGAACGGCCGGAATGGATCGCACCGCAATTCATTGTCAAGGCCGTCCGGTATCCTGGAAATGACATTCATGTCACGGATTATATAGACACCGAAGACTATACCGGACCGATGCGGAAGGTTTTTGACGATGCCATGGCCTTTGTCCTGCGCAATCTTCACAAAATCCAGGCAGGCCGCGGCGTGAATGCTCCGGGAATTTCCGAAATCCCGCCGTTGATTTTTGAGGAACTGTTGGTCAATGCGCTGGTGCATCGGGATTACCTGGTCAGCGCCCCCATCCGGCTTTTTGTGTTCGATAATCGGATCGACATCGTCAGCCCCGGGCATTTGCCCAATAGCTTGACGGTAGAAAAGATTCGGACCGGCAATTCCATTATCCGCAATCCCATCCTGGTTTCCTATGTTGCAAAGGGATTGTTGCCCTACCGGGGGCTTGGCTCGGGGATCAAACGGGCCTTGGAGGAATGGCCGGATATCGATTTTGCCGATGACAGGGATGGCTGTTTGTTTACCGTAACGGTTCACCGAAAAGCTGTAAAAAGTTCGATGAAAACGCCGGTGAAAACGCCGGTGAAAACGCCGGTGAAAATACTTGACCACTTGCGGAAAAACCCAAATGATACCCTGGCCGAAGTTGCCTCTGCCATCGGCAAATCCCTTAGTGCAGTTGAACGCGCCAGTGCCAAGCTGGTGAAGGAAGGCAAGCTTCGTTTCGTTGGCCCGCGAAAAGGCGGCCACTGGGAGGTTTCATGAGCTACAACGAAGCCGAAACCCGTTATCACCTGATCGATCCTGTCCTGCGCAAGAAGGGCTATGACGATCATCAGCGTCTGAGGCTGGAAACTCCCGCTCCGGTGGAGTCCACAGGAGCAAAGGGCAGACGATGCCTGGATGGTGGCCGCCGGCAACTTGCCATTAGCCAGGAGGATCTGGCCCGAGCCCGGTTAGATGCGTTTTGTGAACGGATGCAGGACGCAGGGGTTTTGAACCTTCCGGAGGTCGGTCGTGGATGATGATAAAGAGAAATTTGAGATTACTCCGAAATCTGTACGCCAATCCATCAAGGATTGGCCCACCTCAGAACGCCCCCGTGAAAAGCTTCTTCATTTAGGCCCTGAAGGGTTGTCTGATGGTGAATTGCTTGCGGTTCTGCTGCGAATAGGAAAATCAGGACAGTCGGCTGAAGATATGGGGCGGCAGCTATTGACACAGTTCAATGGCATCAACGGAATCGATCGTGCTCATACCGAAGAACTTCTTGCCGTTCCCGGCATGGGCATCGCCAAAACCGCACAATTAAAGGCTGCTATCGAAATCGGAAAAAGAGCCCGCATGCAAACCGCCCAGCCCAAGGATTTTAACAATGCGGCGGATGTGACTGCATACATCCGGCCGCGGTTTGAAGGCAAGCGTCAGGAATCCTTTTTAGTCATCCTCCTGGACGGCCAGAACCGTCTGCTTGCTGAAAGGGCAATTGCCGAAGGTATCCCGACGCAAGCCACGGTCTATATTCGTCGGGTGATGGAGGAAGCCTTGCGGGTATCGGCAAGCGCGTTCATAGTGGCCCACAATCATCCTTCAGGCTGCACAGCCCCCTCGCCCGCGGATGACCAGACGACTCAGGACCTTAAACAAGCCGCCGATCTTTTGAATTTACTTTTTATAGATCACATCATAATCGGCAGCGGGAACAGTTATTACAGTTACGCTGAAAACGGCAAATTATGACCAAAGTTGGGAGTGATGCATGGCAAAAAAGAGCTATGTCAAGGCAGATGAAATCCAAATAAAAGGCAATCAGATCTTCAGCCCGGTGCGACGCAAATGGCTGCCGCTGACCCCTGAAGAACGGGTTCGCCAAGAATATCTGTTCGTTTTGACTGAGGGATACGGCTTCACCATCGATCAAATCTCCGAAGAGATGGATGTCGCGGGACGCGGCAGCGCTCAGGCACGGGCCGATTTTGTAATATGGCGCAGTGCTCAGGATAAGGTCGATCAAAAACCGCCGTTTATCATCGTGGAATGCAAATCCGATAATGTTACGATCAAGGCCCCGGATTACGCCCAGGGAGAACACTATGCGCGGATGGCCGACGCGCCTTTTTTCGTCACCCACAACTCGCGGGAAACCAAGTACTGGCGCGTTAAAAAGGATCGGATGCCCGGCTATATCGAAGAGATTGAGAACATCCCCCATGCCGATGCCACGGATAAGGAAATCAAGGAGTTGTTCTCCAAGCTGCGCGTATTCAAAGAAAAAGAGTTCGCCGACCTGCTTCACCAATGCCACAACGTGATCCGCAACCGCGAAAAAAAGGATCCGGCCGCCGCCTTTGATGAAATAGCCAAGATTCTTTTCGTAAAAGTCTACGTGGAGCGCAAGCTGCTCACCCGCCGCAGCAAGGAAAACCTCTTTACCGTGGATGTGCTCAATAAGCAGATTGCTGAAAATCCATTGGACAATTTGTTCCAAGAGACAAAAAGATTTTATGGTGCAGATAAAATTTTTGATGACGACGAACGGATCAACCTAAAACCGGCCACGGGCGAGGAAATCGTGCGTAAGCTGGAAAAATACAATCTGTCCGATACCAGCGAAGATATCAAAGGGGTGGCCTTTGAACGCTTTCTAGGCCGCACCTTTCGTGGGGAAATCGGCCAGTTTTTCACCCCCAGGACCATCGTGGAATTTATGGTCCACATGATCGATCCCAAGGAGGGTGAGGTGGTTTGCGACCCGGCCAGTGGTTCCGGCGGATTCCTGATTCGCGTGTTTGAGATCGTGCGTGAAAAAATCCTGGCTGATGCCGACCAGCAGTATAATGTGTATCGCACAAAAGTTGGAAAAGACAAATCCCTTACGGATACCAAGCGAGCCAAACTTTTGCAGGAAAGATTTGATGAGATCCAGCAGACCATTGATCAAACCAAGGAAGGTTCGCGTCTCTGGAATTTAGCCAACCGCTGCATCTTGGGTACGGACGCCAACGACCGCATGGCCCGCACCAGCAAAATGAACATGATTATGCATGGCGATGGTCACGGCGGGGTTCACCACCATGACGGATTTTTGAACGTCAATGGCATCTTTGAAACCCGCTTTGATATTGTCCTGACTAATCCTCCCTTTGGCGCTAATGTGGAACCCTCGGACAAGGTTCTGGAATCCGATATCGAGGTGACTGCCTCGGACGAACGCCGCTATGTCCGAGAATTCGGAGAGCCTTATAAAGAAGCCCAGGCGCGGGTGAAGGCCGCCATCAACCGGCCCATTGCCAGCCTGTTCGATTTGCCTAAAAGCGATAAATCCAAAATTAAAACCGAAATCCTGTTTATCGAGCGCTGCCTGGATCTGCTCAAACCCGGCGGCCGCATGGGCATTGTGCTACCCGAAGGGATTTATAACAATCCATCCCTGGCCTATGTGCGCCAATTTGTCGAAGACCGGGCCTATATTAAAGCTGTGGTTAGCTTGCCAGAGGAAACCTTTGTATCATCCGGCACCACTGTTAAAGCATCTCTTTTGTTCCTTCAAAAATATACTGATGCGGAGAAATTGAAATTCGAAAAAACTTCTGCGACCGCTAAGGCAGAAATTGAAAATAAATATGCGGATGAGATCGCGAGGGAACTCCAGCGGCTTGGAAGAGCAATTGAAAAAACCAAAGAAAACAAGGACGCCAAAAACCGAAGATTGCTACAGAAAGAATTAAGGGATTACGTCAAGACGATCGATGATAAAATAGCTTCAGAATCTCGGCAGCTATTAAAAGAACGCTTTAATTATCCTATTTTTATGTACGAGGCGGAAAAAGTCGGAATGTCCGCAACTGGAGATGAAGACCAGAACGAGCTATATCCCAATCCGAATCAACCAGAGGAAACACAAAAAACGTGCTTAGAGCAATACAAATCTTTCGTCATGAAAGGAAATTTACCAACTTCAAATGAAAGAATATTAGGGAAAGGCAAATTACATTCTGCTTTTTATACCAATTTTTCTGAATGCGATCGTTGGGACCCAATCAGCTTCTGTCAAATGGATTGGAAGTGGTCAGAGAATGAGATGCAGCATATTGGAGATGTTTTAGATAAAAAGCAGGAGCCAATAAATAAAATCGTTAATTTCACTGATCTTCTACCTGTGACGATTCACTTTGATGGGAGCATGGACAAAAGAAGCCTTACTCCAGGTCGAACCTATAGTATGCAAATGTTTAAAGCAGAACCTAGTGATATTGTTGTATCCAAAATTGACCTGAAAAATGGAGCGGTCGGTATTGTGCCAAATGACTGGACAAACGTTGCTGTTACAGGGCATTTTGCAGTATATTCCGCCAAGCAATCACTTGTATATCCTGAATGGATTCATAGAATTATGCAGCAACCCGACTTTAAAGAGTTCTTATGGCGACATAAGGTGGGGGCAGAAGGCAGAAAAGAGGTGAAGTTAGATTTTTTTGAATCAATTAAAATCCCCACTCCTGATTTAAAAATTCAAGCGAGTATACTTCAACATAAACAACATATTATTGATGAAATTGAAAAGCTAAAACGAAAATTGGTATTGGCGGAATCGCAGGTAAATAAAATGATTCACGGGGATTTGCCGAATGAGTAAACCTCGGCTATTGCGCCAACTAATCGAATTCGAAGGCTACTTTGCTGAAGGCGTATTGGTCATTTTCAAAATCATCCGCGGCTTTGCCGATTTGCGGGATCTGGCGGCGGTTTCGGTGCCCTATGAGTTGAGCGACGGTGCTGAATTGGGGTAGGTTAAAGGACATCAGCGCCAATTAAACGAGAAGCATGCCCTGGACATTAAGAAATACCTTGAACAAAGCGACAGCCGGCGCACCAATTTAAACGAGATGATAATAATATGAACAGTAAAGGATTTAAACCTATATTCACAATCACCAACCACATCACAAGCTGTCTCACCCGCGTCGAACGCGCCCGGGGATTCCTGGAGGCTGCAACACTTTCTGAAAACTGGGTTCGTGAGATGGGCAACCGGGCCCTGGTTTTGGAAGCTCACCACACGACTCATATCGAAGGTACACGGCTGACATTGGAACAAGCCGAGCGTCTGTGGCAAGGGGACAGCGTGCCTGAGGCTAACCCGGATGATGCACGGGAACTACTAAACTACCGAAAAGCATTTGATTTTGTTTCCGAGTACCTCAAAAGCGGTGATCCGATTACGGAAGGTATGGTGCGGGAAATCCACAAGCGCCTGGTGGAAGGCGTCCGGGGTGGGGCCGCAGCCCCGGGTGAATATCGAAGACTCCAAAATTACGTGGTTAACTCAGTTACCGGCGAGACGATCTACACACCGCCTCCGGCGCACGATGTCCCCATCATGATGGCCGAATTGGTGAACTATCTCAACAGCGAAACCGAAACACACCCGGTGCTGGTAAGCGGCATCGCCCAGTTTCAGCTTGTGAACATCCATCCATTTTTGGATGGAAACGGTCGCACCTCCCGGCTGCTCTCCACCCTGTGCCTCTACCGAGCCGGATACGATTTCAAAAGGTTGTTCACCATCAGTGAATACTATGACCGGAATCGCGCCACATTCTACCGGGCGATCCAGGGCGTGCGTGATAGAGGCATGGAGATGACCGGTTGGCTGGAGTATTTTATGGAAGGTTTGAGCACACAGCTTGCCGAGGTGAGAGACCGCGGGCAGCGAGCCATCCGCCGGGATGTTCTCATTAGGGAATACAGTCTTTCGGATCGTCAGACCATAGCCCTCGGATACATCTTGGAACATGACAGTTTGACCATCCAAGATTTCGAGCGACTGTGCCCCAATGTCAACCGCCGGTCTCTGCAGCGGGATCTGAAGGCGATGGTGGACCACGGTTTGATCGTCAGCGAAGGCGAAACCCACCACCTGCTCTACCGCCTTGCGAAGCCGCGTTGATCTTTGCGACAGGTTTGCGACAATATTTGCGACACGCACAGAGTCAATGGGGTCGTGGCTTTTTCGAATCAGTCCACTCTAACACTATAATTTTACAATAGAATTATGAAAAATTAGTGCTGATTTTTACTTAGAATGTTGTTCTTATTCCCCTTAATGTTCTATTGAACTCGAAGCCCCATTCGATGCCACGCTCCCTAATGCGCTCAGGCAGTCACACCTCCCCGAAGCGGATCGCCTTCAAAGCCTATTCCACAGTCCCCACCACTAAATGAAGCTATTTTATATTATTTGATTTAATGGTACATTGCCACCATGAAGCGATTCATCATCCTATGCCTCCTGATACTGATCGGTTTTAGCGTAACCGCAAGCGGTATGGAGCCCGACAGCCAATTCAGCTTGAACACGCTCCGGTTTGTCGGGATTAAATCCGTCCCCAAAGACGACCTGGCCAAGACTCTGGCCATCCAGACGCCTCCCGCGTGGAAATTCTGGATGGATCGGCCCGTCTTCAGCGCCGAAGACCTGCCGGATGATGTTTTGCGGATTAAACAGTTTTACCAGGACCGTGGATATTATCACACCATTGTGGCCTATCAAATCGAAGCGGCTGATGATAGAAACGCTCCGGCGGGGCCGCCGTCAACAAATGTAACCTTCACAATAACCGAAGGACCACCGGTTCTGGTGGAAGCCATCAATATCACTGTAAAGCCGGAAATCGAAAAACCGGCGGTAAAAGACCTGTTAAAACTGATGCCGCTTAAACCCGGCCGGATTTTTATAACCGCGGAATACCGTGATGCCAAAAAAGCACTCCTGAAAGCCTGCGGCAACAGCGGATATCCCTTTGCGGACTTAACCGGCAAGGCAACGGTTAATACTGAGACCAACTCCGCACAAGTTTTTTTCAGGCTGGACCCCCGGAAGCAGTACAGCTTTGGTCCTCTCACGATCTTGCCGAATGATGCCGGTGTAAAAGACATCGTCATCTTGCGGGCCATGCGTTTTAAAGAAGGCGAGCTTTACGATGCCGGCAAGGTGGATGAAAGCCGGCGCAACCTGTTTAGCCTGGATATGTTCCGGCTGGCTCTGATCAAACCGGAGGCGCCCGAACCGGATGCGCTGTCTGTTCCGATGACGATTCAGCTAACACCGAAAAAAAGTCAAAATATCAAATTCGGCGTGGGCTATGGAACCGAGGATGGTTTTCGGCTCAAAGGCGCCTGGACCTACCGGAACCTGTGGGGCTGGGCCGGAAAAACCTCGATAAGCGCCAAGCGTTCGGATTTAATTGAAAATATACAGGCAGACTACATCCAGCCGTATTTTCTGGATGCCAAGAACACCCTGCGCGCCAAAACCGGTTTTGAACGTGAAAATTTTGATTCCTATACCAACCGAAAAATATTCGGCAATGCCGGTCTTGAACGAAATTTTATTAAAAACTGGACCGGGGCAGTCAGCTACAACCTGGAAGTCAACAATCTTGAAGACATCAAGATTACGGACCCCGAAGAGCTGGAGAGGCTTTCACGACAAAATACGTATGTTATCTCATCCCTTCAACCCGGATTGGTATACAACAGCACCGACAACACCCTTGACCCCAAAAAGGGGAGTGTTGTCGCGGTTTCGGCCGAATGGGCTTCCGATCTTCTGGGTTCTGAAATCAACTTTGTGCGGCCGGCCCTGGAGTTGAAACGATATCAACCGCTGTCTGAAAGTGTCACGGTTGCCGGCCGGGTCCGCTTTGAAACCATCCAGAGCGATGATCCGGCCTCCATCCCGATCTTTAAACGGCTGTTCCTGGGCGGCAGCAACACGGTTCGCGGCTATGATTTTCATAAGATCCCACCGCTGGATGACAACAGCAACCCGCTGGGGGGACTGTCCGCCCTGAATGCAAACCTGGAGCTCCATTTTCCGATCTATCGGAAACTGACCGGCGTCATTTTCGGAGATGCAGGACTTCTGGACCCAGACTATTTTCGATATAATACCGGCGACATGCGTTACACCAGCGGCACCGGCATCCGCTACAAAACAATTGTCGGCCCCCTGCGGCTGGATTTCGGCTACAAGCTGAATCCGCCGGAAAGCGAACAGAAAGTAGACCGGTGGCGGATTCACCTTAGTATCGGGCAGGCGTTTTAACTTATAAAATACGAAGCACGAATATTGAAATCCGAAAAAATACCGAACTACCAAAACTCGAATGATCAAAACAGAGGGGCATCTGCCATCGCGAATATAAATTTTTGTCATTGGGACATTCGATATTTGAATTTGCCCTTCGACCCGGCTCAGGGCGGTGAGCCAGCCGAACCGTTTCGAATTTCGATATTCGGATTTAGAATTTAGCAAATGTTACCTGTAAAACTCATGCTCTGGGCTGAGACCAAAACCGTCACTTAGCTTGTCGTGTATTTAGCTTTATTAATTTGGGCATAACCCATGAAAGAATCAGGACCGGAAAAACCAAAGCAGAAACATTGGGGGAAAAAACGCATCCGCTTTTTCCTGCGACTGCTCATATATCCGCTGGTAGTACTTATAATTTTACTGCTGGGCGCGTTTTTATTCCTGCAAACCGAAACGGCCCGGAATGCCGTCAAGACTTATATCGAAGAGGCCGCGACCCAATATCTAAAGGCTGACCTTCAGGTTGAAAAAATTTCCGGCAGTCTTTTATTTGATATTTCCCTGGAGGGGGTCCGATTTTCAAAAAATAACGTCCCTGTCCTGACCGCACGGCGAGTATCGGCAAGTTACCTGCTGTCCCTGCTGCTGACCCGGGTCTTAATGTTGAACGAAGTCGAAATCGACGGCATGGCTTTAAACCTTATTCGGGAGAAAGACGGCCGCCTGAACATCACAACCCTTATACCGGCCGATGAAACCCATGATAATTCAGCGCCTGCCCCGCTGGCGCTCACAACCCTCGTTAGCCGGGTAGCGGTTTTCGACACCGAGGTGATTCTAACCGATAAACAAACCGAAGCTTCTCAAAGGCGGGTCAGCAATATCCGACTGGCGGCCGGACTGAAACTGTCAACCGACGGGGTGGTTACTGCCCGGATCATAAATCTTGCCCTGACCCTTGACCAGCCCGCCTTCAGCCTTGCCGGCCTGAGCGGACGCGTCAGCTATTCGCCCGGAAAGAGCCGCCTGGAAATCAAGGATCTCCGGGGACGAACAAGGGAATCCGACGTTATCGCTAACGGCAGTATCGATTTAGAGCCCGCCGGCATTCAATTCAATCTCCGCTCGTCAATAAAAACCCTTTCGCTTCCGGAAATGGGGCGACTCCTTTCGATCCCGACGCTTGATCGGGGCCGACTCGCCGGAACGCTCCAGGCCAAAGGAAACCCGAACCGCTTTTACCATGAAGCCCAACTGGATCTGGAGGGGATGTCGCTGTCCAGCAGCGGACAGATCGAATGGACGGGATCTGAATCCCTGGGCATGGAAGTTTCCGCAAGCATCCGGCACCTGAACCCGGCGGCGTTGCCCCTGGTGGACCTTCAAGGCATCAGCGGCGACATCAATTCCGATATCCGCCTGCAGGGCTCGGACCTGGTCGGCCCGGGACGCCGGGGCCGTTTGACGGTTGACCTGAAGCCATCCCGGATTGCCGGCTACAACCTGACGGCCGCCAGGATCGAGGCAGCCTTTGACCCTGGGGCCTTCGTACTCACAGACAGTTTTTTGGCCGGACCCCAGGGTCGCATCACTGTCCGCCGGGCCGTTGCAGACATATTCGATTCCGCCCGACCCGGACGGCTGAGCCTGGTCGCTTCCGCACAGGACCTGGACCCGGCTGTCAGCGGACGCGCCGATCTTACCGGAACGCTCAATCTGAATGTTACAGCAACTGCCGTTTTGCCGGTATCAACCGGCAATCGCTTCGACCTTGCCGCCGTCACCGCCGAGGTTTCGGCGGATATCGGCCCATCCAGGATCCAGGCGGTCGATATCGGCAGCGGTCGTATTAAAGCGGCCTGGAATGGCCGGGATATTGAAATCGAAACACTGGAACTGTCCGGTGCCGGCGCCAGCGTAGCGGTATCCGGCTCGCTCACACCCGGCGTCCGCAGCAGCCGGCTGATGTTTAGAACCGAACTTGCAGACCTTCAACAAATCGCTCGCCTGGTTCCTAAACTATTCCCGGACCGGTTTCCCTCCGGCGGCGACTTTAACCTGAAAGGCCAATTAAAAATCAACGGCGAGTTTAACGGCTGGTGGGACCGTCCCGATTTTTCAGTCAGCCTCAGCGGCAGCGGATTTAAGTACGACCAATTTTCTGCCAAGGACTTCGCGCTAAAAGGAACTTTTAAGGGACCGCCGGATGGTTTTAAGGCAACGGCCGCCTCACAGGCCCAAAACCTAACCGTCAACGGAATTCGGATTCCCCGGCTTGACCTTGCGCTGCAGATAGGGCCGGACAGCGCCCAGGTGGATCTTAGCCTGCAGCATGAAAAGAACCTGTCCCTGGCGGTAAAAGGGCGCTTCGACGAATGGCGCCAAGCGACTAAAAAAATTACCATCAGCACGTTCCGGCTCACCCCGACGAAGACGGGCCGCGCCCCCGCTGCCCCCTCCTTTGATGAAATCACCAATCGCGGCCCGATCCGCTTGACGCTTATGCCAAACGCCCTTGATATCGCCGCCCTTAACCTGATTTCAGAAGAAGCGGCGCTTTCTCTAACAGGCCGTCTCATGGACGGCAATCGGATAAACGCCACCCTTTCCCTCACGCGGCTGGACCTAAAACGCATCCCCCGAATCATTGAAGTCCAAGACAAATTTTCCGGCACCTTTTCAGCCGATATGGAACTGACCGGAACCCTTTCCCGGCCGCTTCTCAAGGCCCGTCTGGGCGTTAAGGATTTTTCCGGTTTTGACATTTCCTTCTCGGATCTGGATGTTTCGCTGGATTACAGGTCTCCCCGGGCGGCTTTTAAGGCAACCGGCTACTCAAACCAAAACATGATCTTGGACCTTAACGGCGAAGCCGGCGTGTTATGTTCCCTGCGCCCTTTTAAATTAGAGCCCCAGACCGGCGGATTCAAAATGGCCGTCGTCGCAAGAGACCTGAAACTGTCGACCCTGCCGATCCCGAAACCGGCGGAATTTGATTTTGACGGCACCCTGAGGCTCGACGCACGTCTTCACGGTGATTTAACAGATCCGAAATTCAGCGGCAATCTGGCGATCAAAGATGGGTTTTTCGCCCTGAAAGGTAAAACGTCCTCAACCGTGTCCTTCTCAGATTTTAACCTGACATTCGGCTTCGACGGGTCCCGGGCAACAGTTCAAGCTGCTGTGTTCCGGCAAGTGCAGCAAGTGCTGGATCTAACCGCCGAGGCTCCCTGCCGCATCAGTCTGTATCCTTTCAAGCTAATCCCGCCGGAAAGGGATCTGAGGGTCTCATTAAGGGCCCGCGACTTAAAGCTGTCGGAGCTTCCCCTTCCCCGTAAAACCGCCTTTAACTATGAAGGGCTGCTGTCCCTGGATCTTGATATGGCCGGAGACCTAAGCACACCGGAAATTAAAGGCAAGCTTTCGCTTCAGGAGGGGTTCATTGCGCCTGAAAACAAGGATCCCCGTGATTATGGGTTTTCCAGTTTAAACATAGCGTTTCACTATGAGGCCGCTAACGTCGACCTAAATGCCGCCTTGTACCGTGGGAAACAAAAGTTTCTGGACCTTAACGGCCGGGCCGGGCTGGAATTGTCTCTGGTTCCCTTTCGCTTTAAACCCCTTGACAATGATTTCAGGCTGGAGGCCGCCGCCCGCAACCTGAAATTGTCCATGCTGCCGATCCCGCGGCCGGCGGGAATCGATTTTGACGCCCTGCTGAATGTTAATGCAACGGCAAGCGGCAATCTGACCAAACCGGTCATCCGCGGAAGCCTGTCCCTGCAGGACGGATATTTAACCCTGCTGAACCCCGCCCTGTCATATGAAACAGTCCGGGCGCAAGTTGATTTTTCACCGGCCGGAGTGGTCATTAACGCGTTTTCGCTGACCGGCGACACGGAAGGAACCCTGAATATAAGCGGCCGCATCAAAGCGGAGGGATTAAAACCGACCGGATTTGATATTCGCCTGACCGGTGAGAATCTCTACATCCCCTATCAAAAGGCCGTAACTGCCCGGGTTCGGCCGGACTTAAAACTCATTGGTACGCCGCATAAACCCGTTTTAGGCGGCATTCTGACCATCACGGAAAGCCGTGTCAATCTGGATCTGCTTTCAACCCAGGGTCCGGCTGAAATCCAAATCGAATCGGCCGGCGCTGATAAAAAAACGACCATCGAGATCCCGGAAGAACCCGGCAGCGCGGAAGCGCTTCTTCGTCCCCTGGCGGCAGATGTGCTGGTGTCAGTCCCTAAAAACGCCTGGCTCAAAGGCCAGGGGGTCACCGCTGAAATGGCCGGTCAGGTCAATTTAAAGAAGGAGGCGGACAAACCTTTTGTTCTGGTGGGATCGCTTAATGCGGTCAGGGGAACATTCGATTTTCAGAACAAACTTTTTAAGATAAGCCGAGGCAATGTTGATTTCATTGGGCTGGCAGAACCCAATCCGAACCTGGACATCCAGGCGGAAACCCGCATCGCCAAGGTTAATATTATTATTAAGATAACAGGGACGGCCCAACAGATGACGCTGGACCTGGACAGCGAGCCGGCCATGGATCGGACGGATATCATCTCCTATCTGGTGTTTGGAAAGCCTGCCGGCGACTTAAACCAGCAGCAGAATTTAAATGCCGAGCAGGCCGCACTGAACCTGACCGGACAGCTTGCGGCCAATGAACTGAAAAATTTACTGGGAGACGCATTCAGTCTGGATGTCCTTACCCTGGAATCCGGCGGCGGGGACATCACCCAGGGTTCGCTTGCCGTGGGAAAATACGTCACCCCGGAAGTTTTTGTGCTCTATCGCCACCGTTTTAAAGTGGATGAGCCCGACCAGGTTGAGGTGACTTATGAAATCAACCGCAATTTCAGTATCGAAACCCAGCTGGGGGATGAGAAGACAAGCGGAATCGATTTTGTCTGGGATTTTGATTTTTAAATTCCGAATCAAATCTCATTCTGACCGCTGCCAGTTTTTATAGGAATTTCGGATCAGATTTGAGTTAAAATATTTCGGATCTCCGGTAACCTCAGCGCCGATCCACTCAGGTTTCACAAAGGGCTGATCCTCCCTCTCCAGCTCCACCTCTGCAACGATCAACCCCTGATTTTCCCCGAAAAACTCATCAATTTCCCAGACAAGGTTTTCATGTTGAATTTTATATCGGTTCTTTTCGATAATGGGTTTTTCGCACAGTTCATCCAGCATGGCATCGGCATCCTGAACCGGAATTTCATATTCATACGCCACCCGCGTGGCGCCGGTGGTAATCCCTTTGACGGCCAGAAAGCCCTTGTCGTCGATCGCACGAACCCGCACAACGCGCTCCTTGGAGCTATTCAGGTATCCCTGCCGGTATCGGGTTCCTTCTGCCAGTTTCCTGAAAGTTTTGTCTATAACAAGAAACTTTTTTTCAATCTCTTTTCCCATTATCGATCACCCCGGTTATGTGCTTATCTATAAAAATTAAGCCCTGTTGCTGCAGGGTAATAATTGATCGCCGGGCCCGTGCCGGTTGTCGCGTTTTATCCGTCGCGACCAAATCTTTGTATCAGCCGTGAAATTCCAGACTGAAAAATTTCAACGGGCGTCAGCAGGCTGACCACCACAAACCCTTCCCGGTCGAATCCATAAAAATACCCGGGATGCACCAGCGTGTTGTCCCCCTCCAGCAGCTGCAAGACCCGGTCCTCATCGGAAACTGCATCGGATATCTCCAGGATCCCATACCAGCCGCCTTCGCGCCGCAGCAATTTGCAGTTGGCGGTTTGAGCGAGCTGCGCTTTTAAAAAGCGGCTGTTATCCTCCAGCCGGGAATGCATCTGGTCCTGGATCGCTTTGCGCCCCTGGAGCAGCTTTTTGGCTGCGTGCTGCACCGGCGCTGACACCGAAAGATAAAAATCCAGCATCATTTCAAGCCGCGCCTGGACTGTTTCGGCAAGATCGGATTTGCCGCCCACAACAATCCATCCCAGCTTCATCTGGGGCAGCCCCGCCACCTTGGAAAGTCCGTTCAGTACAAAGGTCATGACGGTGGAACGGTTCACCGCCGTCCGAACCCGGCCCGGTTCCGGTGCGGCCCCAAAATCGGAAAACACCTCGTCCACGATCAGGGCCAGATCGTGCTCGCGGCAGATGCTGTCGAGCGCTTTCAACTCCGGCTCCTTTAAAAAAGAACCGGTGGGGTTGTTGGGGTTGACCACCACAACTGCCCGGGTAGAGGGGGTGATAAGCGCCTGCAGGACCTCCAGGTCCATAGACCACCCCTTTGCATCGTCATATTTCAGCGGATAGGCCACGGGCTGCAGGTCTTCAAAAACCGCCAGAAAAGAAAGCAGGGGATACCCGGGCCGGGGGATCAGGATCTCATCACCTGAATTGCCCAGCAGCTTGAACAGAACCGCGTAGGCTTCACTGGTGCTGGCGGTCAGAAAGATGGAACTCACATCAATCTCTTTACCCAGCTCCCGGTAATAATCCTTGACCGCTTCCCGGGCGGTTGCAAAACCCCGCGGGTCAGGCTCATAAACCATTGCCCGGGGCTGTGCCAGGGCCGTCAGTATCTTTTCATCTTCATAATGAAATCCCGCCCGGGTCGGGTTGGACTGCGTCAAATCTAAAACAGTTTCGCCGCCGGCCTTCTTCTTTTCAAGGAGCCTGCTCAAGGGGTTGGGGCTTACATCCCAGGTACCACGGTTTGAAAACATGTTCTTTACCTCTTTATTTTATGGTAAATGCCTCTTGTTTTTCTTCTCATATGGCCTGCAATTTAATATTAAAAAATCGCTACGCGATTTTTTAAAGGGTAAAAGTTTAAAAGGGCAAAGGGTTATTTTTTAGTCCTGACGCAACGAAATCCGATATCGCTGTCCCGAATGTACGGGTAGAACCTGCGGCGGAACGCACAACGGGCGTCGCCCCGATCGTCGTCCCACGAACCCCCCCGCAGCGAAGGG
>JARGFK010000009.1 GCA_029211065.1 Desulfobacterales bacterium | reverse complement strand
CCCGGACCGTTGCGGATCCTGCAGGGGACAATCCGGGCAAAGGAAAAGGAAAGGGCAAATAAGCGGTTGGGGTTCAGAAACCCGCCCGGCTTCGTTGATAAGGAATAAGGCAAACGAGCCGACTCGGCCGAGTTGACATGGGCCGGGTCGGCCGATTGTTATGGAGCGATGTCCGGAAAGGGCCGGGGAGGCCAGGGGCTGCACGTTATTTTTCCCCTGGTCAGAAGGCCGATATGGGGATGGCCGTTTAAGAGATGACGGAACAATTACATTATGCGGTTGTAGGACTTGGCTGTTTCTGCTATAGATATCAAGTTATTTTGTCAGGGTATTTTTCGATGTGGGGCTTTCGGAAGGGCAACACCAGGGCGTTCTCCTTGCCCCTGCAATACCGCAAAACCGTTTTTGGACAAGAATAGAGACGGGTATGAATCAAATCTAAGGAGGGTTTATATGGCAGCGGAAAAGAAATCTCAAAAGGGAGCGGAACCGACACAGGCGGCCGCCCAGACAAGGGTCATTTGGGACGACTCCAATATGCGGAGTGTATACGCCAATGCGACCAACGTGGCAGGGGGGCGCGAGGAAATTGTACTTCTGTTCGGGATGAACCAGGCGTGGCACGCAGGGCAGAAGGAGATCAGGATCCAGCTCTCCGATCGCGTTATCTTGAGTCCTTTTGCCGCCAAGCGCCTGTCCACCCTGCTAAATAATGTTCTGAAGGACTACGAGTCCAGATACGGTCTTCTGGACCTTGCCCCCCCCCAGTCCCCCACCACTTCCACCGTGCAATGAGCCGTGTAGACGTACGGTGCATTCCTTATGAAGCTGTGGTAGGAATAGACCAGATTCTTTTAGGTGAACGGTATCGGTAATATTGATAAAACGACCATAAAACCTTATGAAGGAGGACAAGAATGAGCGCAGCTGAAAATGAACAAAACGTTGAGCAAACCCGTGACAAGGTACAGAAGTGGCTGATGGGCGAAGGCTGGCAGATTTCTGAGCAGTCGCATCCGGACTTGTTATGGCTGATTAGAGCAGAAGATGCGGCCCAACGGAGAATCCTGATCGGAACAAACAAGGCCAGACCTGACCAGCTTCATCTGGAAGCGAGAGTTAATCTGGCGCAAGAGCATCAGAAGATGTTTGAGAACCTTCCGCAGGAGAAAAGACGTGAGATTTTATGGGAGCTTCGTTTCCGCCTTCTGTCGATGAACGTAGACTTTGTCGGGGTGGCCGAGCCGATGCAGGCGGTGGTTCTGACGCAACGGATCTATACGGACGGACTTACAAAGGATGCTTTTCTTCAAAGGTTCTTGATCGTACGAAATGCCGTTATTTCGGTGATCTGGTCTATTATTCGGTATCTCGAAGCGGTCGAGCCCCCCGCTGAGTCGACAGAACCCAAGAAGAAAGTGACGACCCATTAATGGGAGAGAACGCGGGAAAGCATGGAACGTTTCCCCCAAGAACATAAAGAGCCAGAGCAGACGCGTTATGGCCCGGGCAGCCGTGCGGGGGGCCAAGAAACTGACCCGGACCGTCCTCTTTGGCGGCAATTCGCCGAGGCGGTTTCTCCCAAAGAATTTTGTCAGAGCTGGTTGCCGCTTCAGTGCCGCATACTAAAAGGCGTTCGCTGTGCGATGGTTTTGCTTGGCAATGCGGACCAGGGGCCATACAGTCCGGTGGCTGTCTGGCCGGACGCCAAGCTGAGTATGGTTCATCTAACCGGGGCCGCGCAGCGCGCCTTAAAGGAGCGTCGCGGCCTGCTTCTTGAGAGCGATTCAGCCGCTCAAGCTGAAAATATCCTGCCAGAGTCCTACCATGTCGCTTATCCGATTGAAGTATCCAAAAAACTGCATGGCGTGGTTGTTCTTGAAATCGAGCAGCATTCAAACCTCGAAATACAGGCTGTGATGCGGCAGCTGCATTGGGGCGCCGCCTGGCTGGAGGTTTTGATTCGGCGAACCGAGGGCGTCAAATCCGAGAAGATAAACGAACGCCTGCAGAAAGTTTTGGATCTGGTTGCCACGGTGGTTGAACATGACACCTTCTATGCTTCCGCCATGGCCTTTGTGAACCGGCTGGCAACGACGCTGGACTGTGATCGGGTCAGCCTGGGGGTTGCCAAAGGTCGACACGTAAAGGTGGGGGTGCTTTCACATAGCTCGGATTTCGGCGGGCAGTCGAACCTGATGCGGGCCATCGGAGCTGCCATGGATGAGGCCGCGGATCAACATGCCGTGGTAACTTATCCGCTGCCTCCTGAAGAAACGCCTTTGGTTACGAAATCCCACGAAAATATGTCCAGACAGCACGGGTCCGGAACCATCCTGACGATACCGATGGAAGACCGGGGAAGGCTTTTGGGGGCGTTGACACTGGAACGATCAGAAGACAAACCCTTTGATAAGGAAACGGTCGAGGCCTGTGAAACGACTGCTGCGCTGGTCGCACCGGTCCTGGAAAATAAACGCCTGGATGAACGCTGGCTCCTTCGGAAAGCGGTGGATTCCTTTGGGACCCAGTTAAAACGAATGCTGGGGCCCGGGCATCTTGTCCGCAAATTGGTTTTGCTCCTTATCCTGGCAATGATTGCCTTTTTTGACTACGCCGAGATAGATTACCGCATCTCGGCGCCCACCAGCCTTGAAGGTTCCGTCCAGCGTGTGGTGGCGGCGCCCTTTAACGGATACATTAAGGAAGCGTCCGCCCGGCCCGGCGACCTCGTGAAAGCGGGAGACGTACTTTGCAGCCTGGATGACAGAGACCTCAAACTTGAACGCCTCAGATGGTCTACTGAAAAAGAACAGCTCGTCAAACAATACCATGAAGCCATGGCAAAACACGAGCGGTCTCAGATCAGAATCATACGGGCTAAAATAGATCAGGCAGAGGCACAGATTTCCCTGCTTGATGAACAACTGGCGCGTACCAAAATACCGGCCCCTTTTAACGGGATTATTATGAGCGGTGATTTGAGCCAGTCCCTGGGTGCTCCGGTTGAGCGCGGCCAGGTCCTTTTCCAGGTGACGCCGCTGGATGAATACCGCGTCATCATAGAAGTAGATGAACGTGATATTACCGAGTTGGCAAAAGGGCAACATAGTGAACTGGTGTTGCCCTCCATGCCGGGGGAGGTTTTCCCGTTTGTTGTAGAGACAATAACACCGGTTTCAACCGCAAAGGAAGGCCGCAACTATTTTCGGGTAGAGGGACGTATGGAAAAGATTTCCACGCGTCTGCGGCCGGGCATGGAGGGGATCGCTAAAATCAATATTGATCGACGCAAACTGATTTGGGTTTGGACCCACCAAATGATTGACTGGCTCCGTCTTCAGTATTGGAGATGGTGGCCCTAAGAAGCAGAAACCCTGAGTACCGGAGAACTGGCGTAATGGGGTAATGGCGTACCGGGATGTGATAGCGGATAAAAGAAGTTCCTTGGATTTTTGCATTACGCCGCCACGCCATCACTTCAGCATCATGTGGGTCGAGCAGCTCCTTATTGACGTTATCCCATTTCCCGGCTTTGCTTTGAAATAGACCAATGACCGCTTCTCTCTACAGCCCTTCATGGTACCGCGTAGCCGGCATTAGACCCCGTCTGCGAAGTCATTTGGAAATACATCGGCACCATTATCGGGGCGAGCTCTGGTATGTCCTCCAGGATCATTCTTCCGGGCGATTCCAGCGGTTTACGCCGGCTGCTTATATGATCATCGGACTCATGGACGGAAAACGTACGGTCCAGGAGATCTGGGATGCCGTCCGGGCACGTCTGGCCGATGACGCCCCGACGCAGGAGGAGGTTATCCGTCTCCTCAGCCAGCTGCATACCGCCGATGCCCTCCAGGCCGATGTGATGCCCGACACGCTGGAATTGTTGAAACGTTTCGAGAAAAAACAGACCGGCAAATTGCTGCAGAATTTACGCAGCCCGCTGTTTGTGCGGATTCCTGTTTTCGATCCCGAGAGATTTTTAACAAAATATCAGAATGTCGTTCGTCCTTTTTTCAGCTGGGCCGGCGCATTGCTCTGGCTGGTTGTTGTCGGTAGCGCCATATTTTTGGCAGGGGTTCATTGGCCGGAGCTCACCGAAAACATTACCGATAGGATCCTGGCGCCGGGAAACCTGCTGGTTCTCTGGCTTGTCTTTCCCGTTTTAAAAATTTTTCATGAATTTGGGCATGGGTTTGCGGTTAAGATAAAGGGGGGGGAAGTCCATGATATGGGCATCATGCTTCTGGTCTTTACCCCGATACCCTATGTCGACGCTTCTTCGGCCTCGGCGTTTCAGGAAAAACGCAGCCGCCTGCTGGTGGGGGCTGCGGGCATGCTGGTGGAAATTTTCATTGCGGCGTTGGCCCTGTTTGTCTGGATTAACATTGAACCGGGCACCATCCGCGCCGTGGCGTACAATGTTATGTTTATCGCGGGGGTTTCATCGCTGCTCTTTAATGGGAATCCCTTGCTGCGGTATGATGCCTATTATATTTTAAGTGACCTTGTCGAGATACCCAATCTGGCCCCCCGCGGGTTGCGTTATCTGGGGTACCTGATGCAGCGCTATCTTGCCGGGATCAAAGATGCGGATCCGCCCCTATCCACACGCGGGGAACGATTATGGTTTTTCTTTTACTCCATTGCGGCATTTATTTACCGGATGATCATATTTACGGCAATTATTTTGTTTATTGCCACTAAATTTTTCTTTATCGGGATCCTGTTCGCCTGCTGGGCCTTTGTGAGCATGTTTATCCTCCCGGCGTTAAAGGGTCTTAAATTCCTGCTTACCTCTCCGCGGCTCAACCGCAGACGCATTCGTGCCATTATGGGAACGGGTGTAGTCCTGACGGGTTTTGTTGCCCTGGTCACCCTTGTGCCGGTTCCGCTCAGCACTCGCGCAGAAGGGGTGATGTGGATTTCTGAACAAGCCTTTGCCCGGGCGGGCACAGATGGTTTTATCGAACGTTTCGTTGCCGAACCGGGCAGCCGCGTCGAACCCGGTGATGCTTTGATAGCGTGCTTCGATCCGCTGCTGCCGGCTCATATCAAGGTATTGGAATCTCAGCTGCGTGAGATCCAGGCGACGTACGACACCCAGGTTTTCACGGAACGGGTCAAAGCTGAAATCACCAAAGAAGAAATGAATAACATTGCAAGCAAACTTGCAGATGCCCGTGAACGGGCGGCTGAGTTGATGATTAGAAGTCCCGGTGGAGGGACTTTCGTCGTGCCGATGTCCCAGGATCTTCCCGGAAGATTTGTGCGGCGGGGGGAACTGCTCGGTTATGTTTTGGATCGTTCCGTCCTGGCGGTCCGTGTGATTGTTTTCCAGCAGGATGTTGATTTTGTGCGGCAACACACCACGGATATCCAGGTTCGTTTGCCGGGAAGAATGGATGAGACCTTGTCTGCCGTGATGCAGCGTGAAGTGCCCGGCGCAACGGATCAGATTCCCGGGCGGACTCTGAGCCAGGAGGGGGGCGGTGAAATTGCCATCGACCCGCGATCGATGCTGGACATTAAGGCTTTTCAAAAAGTATTTCTCTTTGACATTAAATTACCCTTTTATAGAGGTCTTTACAGGGTAGGAGAGCGGGTTTATGTCCGTTTCGGGCACGGGAAAGAGCCGATTGTCTGGCGCTGGTATCGAGGATTAAGGCAACTTTTTCTAAAGAGATTCAATGTATAGCCCCGGGACAAATGTAAATTCCATAAAAGGTGTTTATCCGGAACGCGATGAACCTGATTTAAGCAAAATGGACCGCATGGCGGCGGCCGTCGAGGGGGTTTTTGCGCCCTGGCTAAGACCCCGGGCAAAACGTTTCAGTGGAATCATCCGGGCGACCGCTGTCCATGGAAGTGCGATGTCGGCAAAGAGCGATAAAGAAATACTGGAAACGAGCCGGATGCTCAGACAGCGATTGCGAAGTGAAGGGTATACCGAGGAACTGGTGGGATTGACCTTTGCGCTGGTGCGCGAGGTGGCGGATCGTACCCTCGGTCACCGTCATTTTGATGTTCAGCTGCTCGGCGGCTGGGTTTTGCTCAATGGCATGGTGGCCGAGATGGAGACCGGGGAAGGGAAAACCCTCACCGCCACACTTCCGGCCTGTACCGCTGCGCTTGCGGGTGTACCGGTTCACATCATCACGGTTAATGATTACCTTGCCAAACGCGATTCTGAATGGATGCGGCCGATTTACAGCGCCCTGGGAATCAAAGCGGGGTATATTGTTCACGGCATGGATCCCGCAGCCAAGCGGGAATCTTATCGCTGTGATATTACCTACTGCACCAACAAAGAGGTTACTTTTGATTATCTCAGGGACCGGATTGTGCTCTGGGACAGACCCACACCGGTCAGACTGAAGCTTGAAAAACTTTACGGCGAAAAATCCAGAATCAATCAGCTTCTCATGCGAGGGTTGCATTTTGCCATTGTGGACGAAGCCGATAGTGTCCTTGTTGATGAGGCCCGCACCCCTCTGATTATTTCAGCGGAAGGCGACAGCAGTTATGGCCCCGAGGTTTACCAGTACGCCATGGCGTTTGCCAGGGGACTTGACCCGAAAAAGGACTTTATGCTTTCGGTTAATGAACGTAAGGTGGAGTTGAGTGCCCATGGCGAATCCCGGACCCAGGACTTGAATTGGGCGGAGGTGGGCTTGCAGGCCAGTGAAGAACAGCGGCAGGAATTGGTTCGGCAGGCGCTGGTGGCATTGCATTTATTCAGCAAGGATAAACACTACCTGATAAAGGACGGTAAAATTCAGATCATCGATGAATACACGGGCCGATTGATGCCCGACCGCTCCTGGGAACGGGGTCTTCATCAGCTGATCGAAATAAAAGAGGATTGTCCGGTGACACGGCATAAGGAAACACGGGCGCGAATCAGCTATCAGCGGTTTTTTCGACGTTATCTCCGAGTTGCCGGAATGACGGGAACCGCCCGGGAGGTGGCCGGCGAATTATGGTCCATCTATCGTCTGCGGGTGGTGACGATTCCCCCCAACCGATCGATTCGCAGGAAAAGGTTTCCGGATCGTTTCTGTCGAACTGCCGAACAAAAATGGAAAGCGGTCGTTCAGACTGTTTCAAGTATGAATGAAATCGGGCGGCCCATCCTCATTGGAACGCGTTCGGTTGAAGCTTCCGAGCATTTAAGCAGTCTTCTGGAAGGAGTGAATTTGCCGCATCGGGTGTTGAACGCCCGCCAGGATAAAGAAGAGGCTGATATCATTGCAGAGGCTGGTGCGCCGGGCAGGATCACGGTGGCGACCAATATGGCCGGGCGGGGGACGGATATCAAGCTGGGTCAGGATGTGGTGGATATGGGCGGACTTCATGTGATCGCAACCGAACGTCATGACGCCCGGCGAATCGATCGACAGCTTTTTGGCCGGTGCGGGCGTCAGGGAGATCCCGGAAGTATTGAATCCATCGCTTCGCTCGAAGATGAACTCATCGCCGTTTATATTGCTAAATGGGTTCAATTTATGGCAAATTTAGTCCTGAGACGGCCGCAGGGGGTCCTGATGCGCTCTGTCGGAAAAATTCTTTTATACAGCGCCCAACGTTCGGCCGAACGCATGCATGCACGGATGCGCGGCGATCTTTTGAGAATGGACGAGCAGCTTGGTGAATCGCTGGCTTTTGCCGGCCGTCAGGAATAACAAACAGGAGGGATGCTTTTGCTAAAAGATATTCGCGTACCGCTACTCTGGGTTATTATGGGCCTGTCTTTGGGGCTGTTTGTTTCCGAACCGATAGCCCAGGAAATCATCGAGTATGAGGGGTTAATTGAGCCCCATCTGGTGGTCAAGGTCGGCAGCCCTGTCGTGGGGATCATTGAAACCGTGACGGTTGATCGGGGGGACCGGGTAACAAAAGGCCAGGTGCTGGTAACGCTCCAGTCAGGCGTTGAAAAGGCAACGATGGCGCTTGCCAGGGCGCGGGCCGAGCTTGAAGCGAGCATCAAAGCGAAACGGGCGGAACTTGAATTTGCCCAGCGCAACCAGCAGCGTATAAAGAGTCTGTATGACAAAAATGCGCTTCCTTTGCAAGAGTGGGACACTGTGGAGACCAAGCGAATCCTGGCTGAACTTCAGCTGGCCGAAGCCCTGGAAAACAAACGGCTGGCCGAGCTGGAGTTTAATCAGGCGCAGGAGGTGGTGCAGCGAAAAATTATTTTAAGTCCTTTCGATGGGGTTGTAGAGGACCGATTTTTAAATGTCGGCGAGTATGTTGAAAACCAGCCGATATTCAAGCTTGCGGAAATCGATCCGTTGAATGTGGAAGTGATTCTGCCTGTCAGCATGTGGAGCCGGGTCAAGCCGGGCATGCGGGCGACGATCAAGCCGGAAGCGCCGGTGGGCGGCTCCCATTCGGCTGGCGTGACCATTATAGATAGGGTGATCGACGCTGCCAGCGGTACGTTTGGGGTTCGACTGGAACTGCCGAACCCGGAGCTGCGACTGCCACCGGGGTTGAAATGTAAAATTATTTTTCACGAAAAATAACCGATATATCCAAATTTATGTATCACCGCTGGATTATATTCATTTGCTCTCTTTTCAGATGACCGATACCTGGCTCAATGGCTGCCCTGCGTTTCATCTATAGCCATAGACTCTTTGCGGTTCCGCCACGATGGTGTTTATCCACATGGACCTGGACGTTGCCTTCGTACCCATGACCCCGATATCCCTGATCCACAAACACTTGTTCCGGACGCTGAACAATTCGTTTGATTTGCTCCTAAGCATCCTTGAGCGTGTATCCATCATATGGATTGCCGTGGGTTGCCATCGCTCCAACGAACCAGCCGCCGCGACTGGTGGCAGCCACACTGACTTTGCAGACAAACTCGTAACGCTTGTGCGCTTTTCCCTTGCCAGTGAGGTTGTGGGTGTATTTCAAGTAATGAAGGGCAACCATCAATCGGGTGCTGACGCCGGGTCGACCGTTATCAAACAATAGGTCTTGCCAAACAGTTCGTCCATACGATCCCACTCGACTGCCTGGGCTAACTTGACCAATGCATGTCTGGAATCGATAATCTTTGATAGCTCAGGGCGAATCAAATCTCTTTGTCGATTCTTCCGGGGTAATTTTTTTGGTTTCATGCTATAGATAATTTGCAAGGTTATGAGGGTTAATGGCTTAAAATCCTGTAAATCATAGGGCATATTTTATACATAATTACCAGTAAATTCTTATAGATAAATCGTTATTTCAGAACAGACAAATATGGGCCAGTAGGCGGATCCCGCTGTTCTGGATTTCACAGCCATGACCCGAACGAAACAACTCAATCGGAAAATATTTTTGTGAACCGCCCAATTAATCCTCAAAACAATTTATCCGGCAACCATGCGGGCCAGCCACATGGTCAGGGGCGAGAAGAAAGTGATGAGCAGCAGATTGGCGATCAGAACCAGCAGGAGCGGCCATATGCGCCGGCTGACGGCAGCGATGCTGTCTTTGGAAATGGCGCTGGATACGATCAGGCAGATTCCCAGGGGCGGGGTCAGCATGCCGATGGCCAGGTTGGTGACGACAATGGCCCCGAGTTGAATCAGACTAATCCCCAGGGAGGGGAGCATGGCCGTGATCATGGGAACCAGCAGGATCAGGGCGGCGGTTGTTTCAACAAATGTTCCGGCGATGAGGAGGACCAGGTTGATGAGCAGCAGCAATTGGATGGGATCCGATGTAATCCCCAGCAGCGACCCGGCCAGACGGGCGGGCATGTCTTCAATGGCGGCGAGCCAGCTGAAGACCGATGCCGTGGCAATAATGAACATGACGATCGAAGCGGTGACGGCGCCGTCAATGAAAAGAGCGGCAAGGTCCTTTATTTTTATGTTGCGATAAACAAAAAGGCCGACAAACAGGGTATAAGTTACGGCCACGGCAGCGGATTCGGTGGCCGTGAAAATACCGAACAGGATTCCGCCAAGGATAATGACCGGTGCCCCCAGGGCCAGCAGGGCCTGCTTAAATGTTTGCCAGACCGTGTGGATTGAAAAACGGTTTGTGGCGGCATAGCCGTTTCGTGATGAAATCAGGGTGGTAACGGCGATCAAGGAAATACCGATCATGATACCCGGCAGAATGCCGGCGGCAAAAAGCTGGTTGATGGAGGCGCCGGTTAAAAAGCCGAAGATAATCATCGGTATGGACGGCGGAATGATAACGCCGATAGAGCCCCCGGCTGCCTGGACGGCCGCGGCAAAGTCGGACTTGTAGCCGGATTTTTTCATGGCCGGAATCAGGACGGCGCCCACCGCGGCGGTATCGGCGGCGGCCGAACCGGAGATGCCGGCAAAAAACATCGCCGACACAATCGCAACCGCAGCCAGCCCCCCCGGCAGCCAGCCCACCAGTGCGTTTGCAAACGCAATGATCCTTTTGCTGATGCCGCCGGCTTCCATGATGACGCCTGCAAACATAAACAGCGGTACCGCCAGGAGATGAAAAGAATCGGTACCGCCTGCCATGCGCTGAACGACCATCATCAGGGAAAAATCACCCTGGGCCAGAATCCCGATAATCGAAGCGGCGCCGATGGCAATGGCGATGGGGGTGTTGACGGCAAATAGAAACAGCATGGATAGGATGAGGATTTCAGCGGCCACGGCTGTCCTCTTTTAAGCCTCTTACAAAAAGGGCCAGTGCGTGGAGCATGAGAACCCCGCCGCTGAATGGAACAATACCGAAGATTATCCATTTCGGCAGATACAGCGCCGGCGAAATCTGCAGCCGGACAAAATACGCAAATTGACATCCGTATACGATCATTACGCTGAACAGGCCTATGGAAGCCAGATGGACACAGATGACGGCCGATTTCTTAAGACAGGCGGGGAGCAGCAATGAAAACATATCGATACCCGGGTGGGCACGGCGATGATAAGCCACCGAAGCGCCCAGAAAGGTAAGCCAGATCAGCAGAAAGCGGGCCAGTTCTTCAGACCAGAACAGGGAATGATTCAGGACATAGCGAAAAAAAACCTGTACGGCCACCAGCGCCGCCATGCTGAAACCGATCACGAAAAGGGATTTTTCGATGGTTGCGTTGAGTGTTGTGCTCAACCGGTCAAGGGGTGACATGTAAGTTTCTGACATCTTGGGGAAACCCATTTTGGAGGGAGTCTTTATCCTGTTGTTTTAACTGCAGGATTTTTGTTTTTAAAATACAAAATCAAAGCATCAAATTTCAAAAAAATCTCAAATCCCAATGTTCAATGACCAAAATTTTTCAGGACGAAAAATTGTTTAAATTTTCGAATTTTGGTCATTGGAATTTGTTTGATATTTGGAATTTGACATTTGGAATTTCAATAAGTGAATGAAATTCTAACAGAGCAAATTCCCTCTGGGATCGGATATTTATCGGGTAGCCCCGAGCATTTCCAAAAGAAGCGCCTGAACAGGGGGCGACCGGAAAAGGTCCAAATCTTTTAGACCGGAAACCCTGGCGCGCAGAGCGCCGACATCCGGGTTTTCATCCACCACCATCCCTTTTTCTTTCAGGAGCCTGAGACGCTCGCCGTCCTTGGCGCGATTGTCCGCCCGCTGGAAAAGGGCCGATTCGTAAATGGTTTGTTGGATCATCCCCTGGGTGGCGGAATCCAGCGTTTGCCACCACTTGAGCGAAGCCACGTCAATATGGGACGAATAGACGTGGCGGGTCAGGGTCATGTATTTCTGGATCTCATAAAATTTATAGACTTCCATGACCCACAGGGGGTTTTCCTGGCCGTCGATAACGCCTTGTTCCAGCTCGGTATAAATCGGCCACGGCATGGGGGTGGGATTGGCGCCCAGCGCCTGCCAGATCGCTTTGTGAAGCGCCGACGCCATGACCCTGATTTTTAGTCCTTTAATATCCGCCGGACCCCTGACCGGGCGCTTGCTGTTGGTAAGGTTTCTGAAGCCGTTTTCGGAAAAACACAGGCCCTTAAAACCGGAGCTTTCAAGGCTTTTTAATATCCGGGCGCCCAGGGGGCCGTCCAGAATGGCATCGGCCTGGGCGTTGTCCTTAAATAAGAAAGGGTAATTGATGACCCGGACAATGGGATCGAAGGTGTCAAACGGGCCGTCGGTAATGATGCCCATCTGGATGGTATTCATCTGGATCTGCTGCAGGATTTCGGTTTCATTGCCGATGGCGCTTGAGTGAAATATCTGGACCTGGAGGCCTCCTCCGGATCGTTTTTCGGCGAGTTCTTTAAATTTTTCAGCAACGATATTCTGGGCGGAGCCGGGTTTGGTGACGACCCCCAGTTTAATCCGGGTCGCGGCCATTGCTTCGGCAGATAATAAACAAACAAAAACGAAAATCAGCAGCAGTATTCTGTTCAGCATGTATCACCCCTTCATCAATAGTGATAGATAACAAATATCCGCGGAAAAGCCAATAGGCATAAAATGGGATCGTCTCCAGATCAGTTGTTAATCCGGAAGGATTCAGGAGGTCGGGGGTTCAAGAGTTCAGGTGAAATAAGTGATAGGCTGGAAAGCCGGGATGCTGGCAAGCCGGAACGCATGCGAAAGCGAATCAGGAATCTTCCTGGCATCATAGCCTCCAAGCATCTTGGAAAAAGGAAAAACGTTTTAAGCCCTGACCCCTTAACCCATGGACCATTTCTCCCAATTGGTAGAAGAGCCTGAAATATTAATATTGACTAATCCGTTTTTATTAGGATACATAGTTAAATTTAAGTAACTGTTTATGACGAAAAGACATTGAAAATGATTCAGTTAATCAGAGGGTTCAAAGACATACTGCCCGGCGAGGGGGAGCTCTGGCAGCATATTGAAAAGACGACCGTGGATCTTTTTGAGGCCTATGGCTTCAGTGAAATCCGGCTGCCGCTGCTGGAAAAATCCGAGCTTTTTGCCAGGAGCATCGGTGAAGACACCGATATCGTGGAAAAGGAAATGTACACCTTTCCGGATCGCAAGGGGGACCTGGTGACCCTGCGGCCGGAGGCGACCGCATCCATTGTCCGGTCCTATGTCCAGCACAAGCTTTATGCCCAGGATCCGGTTCAGAAATTTTATACCATCGGTCCCATGTTCCGCCGGGAAAGGCCCCAGAAAGGGCGCTACCGGCAGTTTTACCAAATCAATGCCGAGGTCCTGGGGGTGGAGTCGCCCCTGATAGACGCCCAGCTCATCTTTATGCTGGTGACGCTGTTCTCGCGGCTGTCGGTCAAAGATACCGAAGTCCAGCTGAACTCACTGGGCTGCCCGGCCTGCCGCCCGGCGTTTAAAGCGGCGCTTTCCGGTTTTCTGTCCGGCGTTAAAGAAAAGCTTTGCACGGATTGCCTGCGGCGAAGCGACCGCAACCCGTTAAGGGTGCTGGACTGCAAGGTGCCGACCTGCCAAGAAGCCATCACCGGAGTCCCGTCCCTGCTGGATTTTTTATGCGCCGACTGCAAAACCCATTTCAAAACGGTCCAGGATGCCCTCGGTCGCCTCAATATTTCCTATACCATCAACAGCCGTTTGGTCCGGGGCCTTGACTATTACACGCGCACGGCTTTTGAGATCCAGACCCACTCACTGGGCGCCCAGAACGCGATTGCCGGCGGCGGGCGCTACGACGGTCTGATTCAACTGCTGGGCGGGCCGGACATGCCGGCGATCGGTTTTGCCATCGGGCTTGACCGGCTGGTGGAAGTGGCTGGGCTGGAACGTTCCGATTTTATTAAAAAGCCGGACGTGTTTGTGGCTGCCCTGGGCGAAGAGAGCATGCAGGTGACGTTTGACTGGTCCTGTGCGCTGGGGCTGGCAGGCGTCACAACGGAAATGGATTTGGGCGGGAAAAGCTTGAAAAGTCTGATGAAGCGGGCCAACCGCCTGGGTGCGGCTTACGTGTTGATCGTCGGCGCGAATGAACTGGATAAAGGCGAAATCCTCCTGCGAAATATGGCAACCAAGGAACAGACCGTACTTCCGCTGGCAGGGATTGTTGAAAAGATAGCCGCCATTGTCCGGAGAGAGTCGAAACCTTTATAATCACGGGAAGCGGAAGGTACGATCTGCCGAAAACAGTTTCATGCCCTTTGCGGGAACAATTTGCCAGTTTGCGTACGCGGCATTTGTTTTGTAAAAAAGACCGGTGAGGGACAGCTGCTTAAAAGGAGTCAAAAATTTGTCAGATATACTTGGAGATATGAGACGGACCCATCACTGCAACACCCTGAACGCGGCGGATGTCGGCAGGGAAGTCATCCTGATGGGCTGGGTTCAGCGGCGCCGGGATCACGGCGGCGTTATTTTTGTCGACCTGCGGGACCGCGAAGGGATCACCCAGGTGGTTTTCAACCCGGAGGTAAACGAACAGGTCCACGCCAAGGCCCATGCCATCCGAAATGAATTTGTCATCGGCGTGCGGGGCCGGGTGGACAACCGACCGGAGGGGATGATCAACCCCAACCTGAAAACCGGCGAAATCGAAGTGACGGTGTCGGAGCTGAAGCTGCTGAACGAGGCCAAAACGCCGCCGTTTTTGATTGAAGATGCTGTCGACGTGTCGGAAATGGTGCGTCTGAAATACCGCCACATCGACCTTCGCCGCAATCAGTTTCAACAGAATCTGATGATGCGGCACAAGGCTGCCATGTCGGTGCGGCAGTTTTTAAACGGTCGCGGGTTTCTGGATATAGAAACACCCTTTCTAACCCGCAGTACGCCGGAGGGCGCCCGGGATTATCTGGTCCCCAGCCGGGTCAATCCGGGGCAATTTTATGCCCTGCCGCAATCGCCGCAGATTTTCAAGCAGCTTCTGATGATAGCGGGGTATGACCGCTATTATCAGATTGTGCGCTGTTTCCGGGACGAAGACCTGCGGGCCGACCGTCAGCCCGAGTTTACCCAGATCGACATGGAGATGTCGTTTGTAGGGGAAGACGATGTCATGGCCGTTGCCGAGGAGATGATGGCAGCGGTTTTTAATGATGTCCACGGACTGAAGTTGACCCTGCCGTTTGAACGCCTGACCTATGGGGAAGCTGTCGGCCGTTTCGGCCTGGATAAGCCCGATGTCCGTTTCGGTCTTGAACTAAAGGATGTTTCCGATATCGTGGCCGGGTCGGCGTTTAAAGTGTTTTCAAGTGTTGTCGAAAAAGGGGGCATCGTCAAAGCCCTGAACGCCAAAGGGAGGATCGATCTGTCGCGCAAGGAGATTGACGACCTGACGGCGTTTGTGTCGGTTTACCGGGCCATGGGCCTTGCCTGGATAAAGGTCCGGGAGGACGGCTGGCAGTCTCCCCTCGCCAAATTTTTCAGCGATGAGGAAAAGGCGGCCTTAACCCGGCGCATTGAAATTGAACCCGGAGACCTTGTGTTCTTTGTGGCGGACCAGCCCAGGGTTACCAACGAGGCCCTGGGGCACCTGCGCAATCACCTGGGCAGGAAGCTCGGTCTGATCAACGAGGATGAATTCCGGTTTGTATGGGTGACCCGGTTTCCCCTGCTTGAATTCGATGAAACCGAAAAGCGCTATCAGGCGATGCACCACCCCTTTACCGCACCTGTTGAAGATGACTATGCCCTGTTGCAGGAGAACCCCCTGGCGGTCCGCTCCCGGGCCTATGACCTGGTCTTGAACGGCTCGGAAATCGGCGGCGGGAGCATCCGCAACCATCAGATCGATATTCAGAAAATGGTGTTTTCCGCCCTGGGATTGGCCCCTGAGGCTTACGAAGAAAAATTTGGATTTCTGCTGGAGGCCCTGGAATCCGGTGCGCCGCCCCACGGCGGGATCGCTTTCGGATTCGACCGGCTGGTAATGCTCCTCTGTCGGCAGGCTTCCATCCGGGATGTCATCGCGTTTCCCAAGACCCAGAAGGCCGCCTGCCTGCTGACCAACGCACCTTCGGAAGCCGCCGCCGAACAATTAAAGGAGCTGAACATCAAAATCAAATAAGAACCGGCTGATATTGTTTCATTTATTTTTGCTTGACTTTGGTTGCTTTCTCTATTAACAAAAAGGTTTCGATTTAATCCCTAATAGCTCAACCGCGCCCGTGACGGGGCAGGTCAGGCATAGTCCCGCCAAAGGCGGGATTAACCACTGGGCTCGTGGAATTAAAAGTTATTAATTCTCATATAGTTTTTTAAAGTTGAAAAAATGATCCCCGATAGCTCAATTGGCAGAGTCCCGCCAAAGGCGGGATTAACCACTGGGCTCGTGGAATTAAAAGTTATTAATTCTCATATAGTTTTTTAAAGTTGAAAAAATGATCCCCGATAGCTCAATTGGCAGAGCGGGTGGCTGTTAACCACTAGGTCGTAGGTTCAAGTCCTACTCGGGGAGCCACAAATAACAGGCCGGGACTCCCCCGGCCTTTTTTATTATGAAAAGCTGGGTATACATCATCCAAAGCGAATCCTCTGGACGTTATTACTGTGGCCAAAGCAGAGATGTTGAACGTCGCCTGCGGCAGCACAATGACCCTGATTATGGTTTGTCGAAAACGACAAAACGGTTTCGGGGCCCTTGGAAATTAGTCTGGACAGAAGAGTGCGACAGTCTTAGGGAATCTACCATATTGGAAAGAAAGATTAAGAAGCGTGGAATTAAACGGTTCTTGGAAGAGTTCCATTCGGCAGAGTCCCGCCGAGGCGGGATTAACCACTAGGTCGTAGGTTCAATCCCGCCAGGGCGGGATCGGGGAGCCAAATTTAATGCCCTGCCGTTTTCCCGACGGCCGGGCATTTATATTTCGAAACAGCTTTATCAAAATCGACAAAGGCATTTGTAATGGCATTTTGGGTTTACATTCTCCAGAGCAAAGCCATCGGCCGATATTGCTGAAATCAGCGGTTCCTATTTAACACAAGACCCCGTGGGGTGATCCCCTCGGGGTCTCATCGTTTCTGCCGTACTCACGCCGATTTACGCCTCCGGCCACATCCTTCCCGATTCTCTGTTTCGATGCTCTCCGCCCGGGGTTGCGGTGCAACCGTGGGGGTTCAGACTCGGTCTTCGCAAATGTCCTTTCCTGATTCTCCCATTCTCCGTTTTTTGAATCCGGCAATTTAACAGCCCGGTTCCCCAAAGCCCCTGCGTCGACATCAAACGCCATGCTCCGATAGGTATCAGCCGGAAGCCGGACCAGGGGGTTCACGACTTCAACTCCAGGGGCCTCCCTTGGCCCAGCTTGTTGGAATGGGGGCACGCTTGGAAGCTGCTTTCATGGGAGGTAACAGGAATTCCCTGAGGCGCGAGAGCAACTCCAAAAACTCAGGTGCGCTTTCTTCGAGACCGTTCTTCCGAATAAACGCTGTCCACTGGACCGATTTCACCTCGTCGCGGCCGAACTCATCTGTCAGGGCCAGCGGCGGTTCAATGGGGATTTCGGTCTTCCGTCTCTTGAAAGTCGCCTTGATTGCCCGGACAAGGGTATTGCCCCCAAAGGCGAAATCGCGGGCCAGCACGTACAGGTCATAGAAATCCTTCATCCGGCTATTGGCAATGCCTATCATGACCATGGCCTGGAACTTCTCGGCGATAACCGTCTCCCTCGGACATGCACGGATGCTCGGGGCAGGAAAATCCAGCAGCGTGGGATAGCTGATCTTCTTGGCCTTGGGCGTGACTACGTCGCCGAATCCCACGTCGACCTGTCCGGGAATGCGGGCCTTGCCGAGGAAGGCGGTTAGCGTGACGCGCTGCCCCTGGTATTCCTGCTCATCGCGGATAGGCGCAGCCGCCACGGTGTCGGCATCAAAGACCAGACCATCAGGTTCAACGTCTACACCGCAGACCTTGCGGAATACTTCAGCCAGTCGCTCGCTGGAATCGTCACCATGGCCGAGGAAGTCCATGTCCATCGTTGACCTGTATGTTTCGCCCGTCCAGACCATGAACAACATGGCTCCCTTGAGTATGAAATTCCCCGCGTATTGCGAAACGGAAAGGCGATAGAGGAGCCGTTCCGTGGCGTAGCGCGTCCAGACGAGATTCGGATCATCTCCGGTATCTCGGATGATGTTGAGAAGTCGCTGGCGAACAGACGCAGCGACGTTCGATGGCTTGTCCTTGGTCATACGGTCGCTTCCATGTAAGGACGCATCGTTTTCGTTACCCGGCAGATCTTCGCATACTTCCACAGTTCGTCGGTCGAGCATTTGCGGCCACGCAGAACGTCGCGCAGGGCCTCGAGTGCAACATCGAGCCCGATCTTGTTCCGATACTTGAAACAATCCGCCACGGTCTTAGCAGGATTATAGATGCTCACCCACACACCTTCGATGGTGTGTTCTTCGACGCCCTCCGTGAGGGACTTGCCGGAGAAAAGAACGATACGTACTTTCTGGTGCTTTATCCGAGGTTGGGCAGCCCTGCGGTTGATAGCCATCCACACCTCGTGAGGGGCCTGCGTTCCGATCTCGTGAAAGCGCAGGGCTGACAGAAGGCACACGACGCCCTTGGGAATCGCCTTCGCTGCTTGTACCAAGCCATGATGAGCAGTTACCTCTGCGTCTGGAAGCCGATAAAGCCCCCGTTCTATCCGCACAAGCTCACCCTTGGCACAGAGTCGGCGCAGGTACTCGGGATGAATGCCGAGAGACCGTACCTCAGAGGCACTCACCACGCCCGAGTTGCGGGCGAGTTCCAGCACTGTCTGCTCGTTGGGTTTTCTGTCCTTTATCTGCATGTGTCAAATTATCGACATATTTGTAAAAATGTCAAGAAAAAAACACAATAGAACTTCGCCGTTCGTCGGCGCACTTGTGTGTAGATATCGACACATGTTGGCAAGGGTCGATACTTTGACACATGCCTTCAGGCCTACCCCGGCGAGCTCTCGTAGATTGTAATCCGCTGCCTGCAACGGCGGCTTTCGCGCTTCGCCATGGCCTTCGCGTCCGTTCCCGGCAGGACAACGCCCTGCATCGAACCGCAGCACTTCGACTCGAACCGCTACTACGGGGTGAACCTGCACAACGTCTGGTACCGGGGAACCGTCGAGTTCCGCTGGTTCGAGGGACCGCTGCAATGCCCTTTTGGGTCTACATCCTGCAGAGCGACAGTTCCGGTCGCTTTTATTGCGGTCAGACCCACGACCTGGAGACCCGGATCGCGCAACACAACGACCCGGGAAATGACCTTTCGAAGACAACGAAACGATTTCAGGGGCCGTGGCGACTGGTGTGGTCCAAACCGGTGAGGACCGGTTCCGAATCGGTTCGGCTCGAGCGCAAGATCAAAAAACGAGGGATCCGGCGTTTCCTGGATGGCCAGAAGAATGGCTATTAATCCCGCCGGAGGCGGGACTGTATGTTCAATCCCGCCGTGGCGGGATCGGGGAGCCATTCGACACGCTCAGGGCAAGCCATTTCGACTTAGTTTTTGATCGTGAAGAATGGCCTTGAGCCTGTCGAAAGGCCAGTATTTTATTTTTCTAAGGTAATAAGGGTGCTTTAAAAGTCTTGAAGGGAAAGGTGAGTACGCCTGAATACAATAGAGAGGAAATCTTGATGGGTTCCACAAAAAAGGGGTTACATCATCGGAAGCGTGTAGGATGTTCCCTCCTATGAGGGTCTTTGCGGCGGGTATCTCGCCGTGTTTTCGACACTGCTGCATCAGTCATTTAACAGGCTTTGGATCTCCCGATGGTAGCCCAGATACCGAACCAAAGTCTTATCGTTCTTCCCGTATTTGGGAATATTCTGTAAAAACTCCTCGAAACGGTCTTCCGCTTCCGTTTCATCCCGGAGGGTTACGATACCGTCGGTGATGATATCCACGAGACGGTCGGCATAAATGATAATCCGCTCTTCCAGGCTCCGGAGAGTGTAATCTTTGACCGGCAGTCTTAATTCAACCGCTTCCTCGGCGCTAAGTCCGCCGCGGATGTGTTTTTCCATCACCGCGGTGATGGTTTCGGGAAGACCCAGGGCCGCACCCATTTCCGCGCCAAGCTTGCCGTGTTCCATGTCATGGGTTTTAGCCTTGCCCAGATCGTGGAAAAGGGCTCCGCGTCCCACCAGTTCCATATCCAGATCAACTTTGGTACGGCCGGCGATGTCCAGCGCTTTTTCCGCCACTTTAACGCTATGGGCGATATCATCCTCCGAAACACCGGACGTGCGCAACAGGTCGATGTCGGACGCTTTAAGGGTGTAGCTTTCGATGGAATTTGTCATGGTTATTTATCCTTTTTAATCAATTGTTAAACCACCAGCCTCCAGACCACGCCGGTAACGGCACCCGCGGGAACCAAGTATTGAATCGGCAGATGAAATTTCTGGAGCAGGGCCAGGGAGACAACAGCGGATATCAAGGCAAAAAAATCGATGCCGTTGTTGGGAAAAATGATATTTAGGCCGAACCATACGGCCAGGTTGAGAATAACGCCCACCACTGCTGCTGTGACGCCGGTCAGCGCGGCCTGGAGCCGCTGGTTGCCGGCCATGGCCTCGATGTAAGGCGCGCCGGCAAAGATGAAGAAGAAGCACGGCAGAAATGTTACATACGTGGTGATCAGCGCTCCAAAAATGCCGGCGGTCAGCGGTGTGAGATCCCCGGGCAGGTTCCAGGCGCCGAGAAAGCCGACGTACTGTGTCACCATGATCAGGGGGCCGGGGGTGGACTCTGCCAGGCCCAGGCCGATGAGCATTTGCTGCATTCCAAGCCAGCCCTTGGTTACGGCCACATCGGTAATGTAGCTTAGAACTGCGTATGCGCCGCCGAAGGTGACAAAGGCGGCCTTGGTGAAAAACAAACCGATCTGCGTCAACGTATCGTTGTAACCTCGCCAGATCCATAAAGTCCCAATCGGAATTGTCCATAAGCCGAGGCAGATGAGAAAGACCCGGACGACATAGGCAAAAGACGGTCGAATGTGGTTCTGTCCGGTAGCGGGTTCGGTTTTAATTCGACATTCGCGGGTTTGGGCGTCAAAGTTGCCCTTGCAAAAGACCTCCGGCAGCCGGTGCTGCATGAGCAGACCGCCAAGGGCGGCGGCGGCGACAATATAGGGAAACGGAAACCTGAAGAAGAAGATAGCGACAAACGCCAAAGCGGAAAAAGCATATAGTACGCGATGTTTGAGGGCCTTCTTGCCGATGCGCAGCACCGCCTCCACCACCACGGCCACCACCACCGGCTGGATGCCGTAGAAGGCGGCGGCCACCGCCGGGATATTGATGTGGGCCACTGCCAGGTAGCTTAAAAACAGCATGACGAAGATCGAGGGGATCACGAAAAGCGCTCCGGCCGCGATGCCGCCCCATGTGCCGTGCAGTCGCCAGCCGATGTAGGTGGCCAGTTGCTGGGCCTCGGGGCCCGGCAGCAGCATGCAGAAGTTCAAGGCCCGCAGGAACTGATTTTCACCGATCCAGCGCTGCCGCTCCACCACTTCCTGGTGCATGATGGCGATTTGTCCGGCCGGGCCGCCGAAGCTGATGAAGCCCAGCTTGGCCCAGAATTTTAAGGCGCCTTTGAATGTGGCCGTTGTCGGCGGCAGTGAATCAGATTGAGGTGTCATCCATCTTCTCCTGGTTTCGAATCATCGTTTTCGCCGAAATATAAAGATCTCCAGATAGACCCTGACCGTTTGGTTGACCGGAAAAATCGTTATTCCGGCCAACCGGTTTCATGTTACGGCAATTGCGTGGGAAAAATGAGTTCGCAGCAGTTCTGCGGACAGAAAATCTCCAGCCACATACTGTGTTCTTCCGCTTTTTCAGTCACCGGCAGAGAGATACGCTCTTCCTCGTTCATGCAGGCGCCTTCAGGGCAGAACACCTCCAGCCATTTATCTTTTTTGGGGTCAGTCATTTTGGACCTCCTTTTTGTTGTATGCGGGCACCGGAATATCGCGGCCGAAAACCGCAAACCCGACGGTGCCGATGATCCCGAAAACGAATGCCGTGATCAGGTTCGTTTCCGGGCTGATTTGCCATAAAAACGCCCCGCCCAGAGCGGCGAGGGATACGAAGATGTCCCGGATCAGGTAATAGAGCCCGAACATGCCCGCCTTGCAGTGGTCCGGCGCCAGATCCATGATCAGGGCCTTGCGGGTGGGCTCGCCGAACTCCTTGAGCCCCCGCAGGATAAATGCCGCGACCAGCCACTCAAATGAGCGGCTGAACATGAGCGCCACCGGAAAAAGGGTGAAAAAGACAAAGGTCATGAGCACAAAGGGTTTCTTGGCGCCGCGGTCGGCCATGTAGGCCACCGGTATGTAAACAATTACCGCCGTGGCCATTTCGATGGTGGTGAGCAGGCCGAACTGTACGGCCGATACCGGCGCCGTTATCACCTTCATGCTCCAGACCACCACAAAGGCATAGGGGATCTGCTCGCAGAACCGGACGAGTATATCGGTGGCCAGCAGCCCCTTCATGGCCGGGTTCATCAGCCGCAGCAGTTTCAACGGATTTTTCTCCGGCGTGAGATTGCAGGTATCGCCCGGGGAAACCTTATCGGGCCTGTCGTCCTGGATCATCCGTTGCTGCAGCACCACCGCTGCCATGGTTAATACCAGGGCGGCACCAAAGGCAAGCCGGACCCCGTCGCGTTCACCCCATATTCCGATGAAGAGCCCGCCGACCAAAGGACCGAGGGCCATGGGGATGCGGCGCACCAGTGAATGCATGGTTACGCCCATGGTGCGTTTATTCATGGGCAGGACCTTGTATATCAGGCTCATGGTGGCCGGCAGGGATATGGCCGACCACGAAATAAAAAGCACCGCCCCGGCCAGCACCGCCTGCCAGGTTGTTACCAGGATCACCAGGGTGAAGCCTGCCATGGCCACCAGGTTGAAGATGAGGAGCGACTTCTTGGTGCCCAGACGGTCGGACAGGTAGCCCCCCGGAAACGAATAGAGGGCCGAGAGCAGGTTGTCCATGGCCTGCAAAAGACCAATGGCCAGCACCCCGCCCCCCAGGGCCATGATGTAGATGGGCAGGAAGCGTTCAGCCATGCGCTCGCCCATGCCCACCATCACCACCATGCCCAGCACGCCGATGGTGGTCCGCTGCAGGCCGAGGAAGCCGGAAATCCGAGCGGCGCGAGTTGTTATGACTTTATGGGTTGCCATGGTTTTCCCTCTACTTTTTTAAATGTTACAAATAGAATGTAGCAGTTGTTTTTTTTGTCAAGAGTGAACCACAAGGGATCTTTGGGACAGCGCGTTAAGCGGGAAAATCCCCTTTTTGAAAATAAGCCATAACTGACTGCTGAAGGTGTTAAAGTTACTGGATTTGCTATGGAAAAACTGCTCAAAGAATAGGGGCTCTATACGGGGGGCCATTTCGATGCAAAACAGGAGAGGGATAAATAAACGTAAAACTTTTTGTATTTTTAACTTTAGATGCGTTAATACAAAAAACAGACTTGTTATTACTGGAAAATATATTATACGATCCTTGGAACCGATTCTGATGAAAGGAAGGAAATAAAATGGACCTTAAGACTTTGGAAGCGATCCCGCCATGGGAATGGCCCCAGGAGGCCGGCAGCATTATCCTTGACGTTCTACGAAACGATCAGGCTGAACCGTCCGACCGTCTTCTGGCTGCTGAGCTGGCAGGCGATTCCGGGGATGTCAGCGATGAGCTTGCCGAGGCATTGCTTTCAATTCTGCAAAACAGCAACGAACCGGAGGCCCTGCGCAGCCTGGCGGTCATTTCGTTGGGCCCCGCCCTTGAGTACGCTTATATGGACGGCTTCGACGACCCGGATGAGGTGCTCATAACCGAAGCCATGTTCCGCAACATCCAGGAGACGCTTCACCGGCTCTACCGGGACGCCCGCGTTCCCAGGAAAGTGCGCCGGCGGATCCTGGAAGCTTCGGTGCGCGCACCGGAGGACTGGCATAAGGAGGCTGTGCGCGCCGCCTATCGAAGCAACGAAGAAGACTGGAAACTGACCGCGGTCTTTTGCATGCAATACATTGATGGATTCGATGAACAGATCTACGAATCGATCGGCAGTAAAAATCCGGATATCCTCTATGAGGCGATCTGCGCGGCAGGCAATTGGGAAATCGATGCGGCCTGGCCGCACATTGAGGCTCTCATCCGTTCAGATCAGACTGAAAAGGAACTGCTGCTTGCCGCCATCGAGGCGGCGGTCATGATCCGTCCCGAAGCGGCGGCTGAGATTCTCCAGCCCCTTACGGACTCTGACGACGAGGACATTGTTGATGCGGTTTACGAAGCCCTGGCCATGGCCGGCGAGCTCTGGGACGATGAAGATGACGACGACGACAATAGGACCCTGCACTGAGGGCGGGGTTTTCGGGTATTTTTGCCGGGCTCTACGGACACATAGTATTATAAACTACCTGAATAGTTTATGAAAGCTTATGTCTATATCCAAAAGAGGGGCGTGCTGCTGCATGCCAAGAACATCCGCATCTCCCGGGTCGCCGGATACATGGGGCCTTTTAATATTCACCTTAATAATCCTGCCTTCGTCATGATAGATGACCTCAGAAATGTTTCCCGGGTCGACGTTATAAAGCTGGGCCACCCGCTCCCGAGTGATGGCCTGGGATTTTTTTACAGCCTCGTATAGCTGCGTATTGTCAAACATGATATCGGCGGTAAACCAGAAAGGACCAGCATTCTTTGTTCTGATCACAGATGCGATTTCTCTAAGATTCATTTTTATCCCACCTCCACAATTCTAATATCAAAAAGCGCCTGGTCCCGGTCGATGGGCAGCAGGTGATGGACCGAAAGCTTATAGACCTCTCCGGCATCTATTATACTGGGAGAAAAAGCATATCCTACATTTCCGGATATGGTGATGCGTCCGGGGTAATTACACCAAACCATGCCGTATTTTCCAAAATAGCAAATTTCGTGGGCCAGTTCCCGGGTAGGGGCAATAATCTCCATGATGATTCCCAGTTCATGTGAGGTAATTTTTTTTTGGGGCTCCAGCGGCCCCATAACCCCGTCCTTGCCATATATGCGAAATATAATGTGGTAATCCTTGCCTTCGCAAAGGCCTTTGGGTTCAAATTCATTGATTACCCGTGTTTTGGTAAAATTAATAATCCAGTCAATGTTCTGGATAAAAGCGGGGTCTCTGGCCCCTACAATAAATAGAGAACGATACCCCAGCTTTTCCGCGCCCTCCAATTTGACCTTGTAAGATTCAGGATCATCGATCCAGACACTGCCGGAAACCTTTACACTCCGTTCATTGGGCTGAGACAGTTTGGCTTTTCGCATGTCCAGGATTCCGCCTGGTTCAAGCTGGTAAAAAGGATTTGTGCGCTCATACGCTTCGTGGCCTGCTGTGGATCTTACCGTACTGATCCAGTCGTCCGTGGCAGGCTCCACCAAAAAATAATCATCGATGAGGGTGGCCAGCATGGGGGTCCGCATGATTTTGGAATCCGGCAAAGGTATGGCGCTGGCAGATCCGCATTCAATGATTTTCCCCAGGTGAAGGGCCAATCCCTTGTCATAACCCCTTCGGACGGGCTCGGCGGCAAAACAGGCGTTGTCGCAGGCCCTGCCGGCCAGAACAATATCCGGGTTCATGTTTAACGCCTTAATAATGGGTTCTACACCGATCTGGGCGACGATTTCCGTACAGCGGTCAACGATATCTTCCGTAAGGGGCTGGCCATGGTCCAAGCCCGCTATGGTTTCACTTTTGATTCTTTTTTTAAGATATTCTTTGTCTAAAGTCGTATCAATAACCGCCACCTTAAAGGTTTTCCCCATTTCTTTGGCCACCTCGTTCATTCTTTTCAGGTGCCATTCAATGTGCGGGCGTCCACCGGAACCCCCTGCAGATCCCATCACCATGGGCGTTTTTTTGGTTAAGAGCCCCTCCATCATTATTCTGCAATCGTTTTTCATTTTGTATTCTGCGACGTGGGGCAGCCCGGCGCCTAAATAATGGGGACCCGGATCTAGGGAACCTGCGTCAACGGCGATGGAATCGGGATCTCTGGTTAAAGCGATCTTATAAGCGCCCTCATCGATCCCCACCAGCCCCATACAAGAAGTCGGTGAAATTACGGTATGTTTTTCCAAAATATGACCTCCCAGCCTACTTTATGAATATTTCAATTCCCGGCAACCCAAGCGGGGCAATACCGGACATCTAAACTTTAGCGGCACGTTGTTTTTCCGAAAAGATCTTTTCATACACCAGTGTAATTCCCCCCATCCCGATTCCCAGAAATGAGAGCGTGTAGTTCGGCGCCAGCATCAGGGCGCCGGCCGCAACTTTCACAACAGATTTTATGATGTTGTCCCTTGATCCGAAAAAACCGGCAGCAAGAAAAATCGCCCCGATGATCCCGGTTGCCGCGCAAATTATAACATCAATGGGCTCTCCCCGTCCCAGCAGAGCGGGATTAAGAACGAAAAAGAACGGGATCAGAAAAGCGACCGCCCCCAGGCGCATGCCCACCAGCGCGACCTTAAACCAGTTCCCGCCGCCGATATTGGCGCCGATCACACAGGCCGTGCAGGTGGGCGGGGTTACAGATGCCAGGGTGGCCCAGTAAAGCAGGAACATGTGAGCGGCCACCACGTCGATCTTGAGCTTTACAATTGCGGGTGCGATCAGGGCGGCCGAAAGGATATAAGTCGCCGTCACCGGCAGGGGTGCGCCCAGGATCAGCGGGATCAGGGCTGCCACCAGCAGAGAACCGATCAAGTTGGTTCCGCCCATTTCAAGTATCAAGCTGCTGATTTTGGGAGCGACGCCGGTAAGGCCAAGCAGATCGGTAAAGATGCCGACGCTCACCAGAATGGGAGCGATTTTGGCGATGGAAAGACCGCCGTTGCAGAGGGCTTTTAATATTTTCAAAACATTTTGCTTCAAGCCGGACAAGGTCAAATCCGAGCTTATGTAAAGAACGATCACGGTACTGCAGGCGTAGAAACCGGCCGATATCAGCGTGTATCCCCTGAACAGCAGAACCAGCAGAACACATACCGGGGCAATCAGCGGCATGATTTTATTCCAGGTCAGGACTTCTTTCCAGTGCGGAATCTGATCCGCTGGGACCGGAATCAGCCGGATGCGCGTCGCTTCAAAATGTACACCGGCGATGATCCCGATGTAAAACAGCAGGCAGGGAATGGCAGCATAGCCGATGATCTTTAAATAGGGTATTCCCAGCAGGTCAGCCATGATAAAGGCCGTAATGCCCATCACCGGGGGAGTAATGCCCCCCCCGGTTGATGATATGGATTCCACCCCGCCGGCGAAATTCGGATCATATCCGAGCCCCTTCATCAGGGGAATGGTGTAATTGCCGGTCACCGAAACGTTGGCGACCGCGCTTCCTGAAATCATCCCGAATAGCGCGCTTGAAACCACAGCCACTTTGGCCGGTCCGCCTTTGAAGCGCCCCGCGAACAGGAGGGCTACATCGATAAACGTTTTCCCGCCGCCGGAGGCGTCCAGCAGCGTCCCGAAAATAATAAACATGGAGATAAAGGTCGCCGAAGTACCGGTCAAGGAGCCGTAGATGCCGTCCGATGAATAGTAGAGGGACGAAAGGACGTGCTCCAGCGTAAAACCCGGATGGATCCAGATCCCCGGCATCAGCGGCCCTAAAAACACATATACGAACATGAGGCAGACCAGCACCGGTATCGCCCAGCCCGTAGCCCGGCGGGAAGCTTCCAGAATAAAAACGGTCAGGAAAGCCCCGAGGACCAGATCGATCCGGCCGGCATCGCCGGGATACATGATTATTTTTTCCCAGTCGATAAAAATCCGGATGTTGGCCGTTAATACAATAGCGACAATCAACAGCGACCCGAGCGATATGCGGTTGGTGCTGTCTGCCTTTTTACTCAGGGGAAGCGCCAGAAAAACAACGGAAAGGCTCATGAGGACATGGAGCGCCCTGAGCTGCATATCATAAAGGGATATGCTGACGGTGATGAACAACTGAAATATCGCGAATCCTAAAGCAGTCCAGTATACCGCCCTTTCGCGGGTAATCCAGGGCATGGGAAACCTCCTGTGAAGAACAACTTTATGATGATTTAAAATCCCGTCCCTGTTATTTTACGTCTTTATATTCCGGCGGGATAAAACGGTCCGGAACCTGAATTCCCTTTTCTTTGGCATACTGGATCACACCGGCGTGAAAAAAGAATTCCTTGCCGGCGGGTGTATGCTTGAAGGCATCTGCAATGGGATCGATTCCTTTGCAGGGAGGAAATGCCGCTGCGATTTCGTCCCATCCCTTATAAACGGCTTTTACGATGCGATAACCTGTCTCCTGGGACATTTGCGAACTGCTGATGGTCATGGTGGCCGAGCTCATCTCCCATAAACTTGGCAGATTCGGGAGTTCCCGGATGGCGCCTGCCGAAGTTTCCATGAAGGTATTCATCGGATCTTCAGCCTGGAGTTTGTCAGCCTCATCTTTGGCAAAGCCGATGACGGTGAGTGGGGTACTGTAGTGACTTTCCATCATGGCTGCATCAAAGCTGTCGTGCGGGCTTCCCTTCACCATGCCCACCAGTTTGCCTTCGCGAGTCCCCCGGGTGGCATCCGCCAAAGAACTGGGGATCAACTTGATGCCGGTTCCGAGCATCTTGTTGGCATCCATGATGCGGGAAGCGTCCCGGGTGCCGGGGATTCCCGGGCAGAAATTCTTTCCGCTTAAATCCTTCCAGGTGCGGATTCCTTCCTTGGCGGCAACATCGGCGCGCACATAGATGCGGGTTACATTCAGGTTTCGCATGAACATCAGACGGATCGGTTCCCACGGACCCTCTTTCTGAAAATTGGCCACACCTGCACGCACTGTTGCGTAAACGGCGGGGCTGCCGCTCATGGACCAGTCCAAGATACCTTTTTTCATGGATTTGGCATGGTCATATCCGCCGCCGCCTTCCACGGCCGTCACCATTATGTTTGGATCGTATTTATGAACGACCGCGGCCAAAGAAATTGCAAACGCATAAACCCCCGAGGAGGAACCGACACTGCCCAGGGACAGGTTGACTTTCTGGGCGGAGGGGGATTCAGCCGCCCCGGCCGGACCCTGAAGAACAAACGTCATTAGAACAAAAACCAACATAATTGTTTTTTTCATTTTGACCTCCTTTGCATTCATACTTGTTTATTCATGAACGTCGTTAATATCCATCCTGCCTTGTGGGTCTTTTGCCCGGAACACCCCCAATATGAAAAAGAACTGATTTAAGGACGTGTCATAGGCGGTCATGCCTTTATGAAATATTTCCTTTCTGCGGCCAATTTATCAAAGCGATCCAGCGCGTTTAATGTTCGATCCCGATCCAGCATACCCACGTGGTCGATAAGGGCGTTTATCAGAATCAGGGGGGCGCAGTGAAATGCCATGAATGAAGCTGATTCCGCCGGGGAGTAAAGATTGATGTCTCCGCGGAACGGCGAGAACGGGCTGTCGCTGATGATGATGGTGTTGACATCCTTTTCCTTGGCGAGGTCCAGAAGCTCTTTGAGTTCTCTCAAATAGCGCGGAAATCCGATGAGAATGACCAGATCCGGTCGATTCCTTTTGTTCATGCGGTCGTATGCTTCCGAGTTGACGGTCGTAATCTTGGATACATTCAACTCAAGCTTGGTGAGGCCGAACCAGAGATGGTAGGCCAGGGAAGCGGTGCTGCGAGATCCAATTACCAGAATATTCTGCGAGCGATGTATCGTCTCAACCGCCTTATTGAATTCTGACACATCAAGCGTTTCCCGGAGGTGAGAAAGATTTTCAAGCTCTTTTTGCTGGGTTCTTGAAAGCGGATCGTTTTCCCGGGCGCGAAATTCATAGTCGATATTATACCGTTCGCTTCCTTTTAAATCCGCACGAACAATCCGTCGGATTTCCTTTTGGAATGCGGGATATCCTTTGTAGCCCATGGCTTTGGCAAACCGGACGATGGTTGCACCGCTGACACCTGATTCCGCCGAAAGTTGCTCGATGGTTGCAAAGGCGACTTTCTGATAATTATCCAAAATATATTTTCCCAGAAGCTTCTGGTTCTGTGACAGTTTTTCGAACCTGCCCTCCAGATGGCTAAAAATTTTTTCGATTTCTTTCATGCTTGTCGGTCACCCTATTGAATGGTTTGGAAACATTCGGACAGCACGCTATTTTTTGGCAGCCCTGTATGAAATATATTTTTCATATAAATACATATATGAAATAATATTGTCAATATATTTTATAATCAAATATTCTAGATGGTTATAAAATTTAGTGTAGAAATAAAAACAGCTGGAATTACAATTTGGGGCTTTTGCTTTGCGAAATAACGCTGGGGTGGTATTAAAAGGATAACGAATTTTTTTACCGGCGGGATACATGGACGCTATGTTAATCAAAGGGGCAAATCAGGCAAAAAAATTTATATCAGTTGAATCACGCCGTGCTTTTTTCCTTGGAGATGCGCCGGCGTTCCTCGTCGCGGATTTCACGCCGAAGCAGCTTGCCCACTTTGGACTTGGGCAGCATGTCGCGAAACTCGATGTAGCTGGGGACTTTATAGGGCGCCAGGCGTTCGCGGCACCAGTTGATGAGCTCGGCGCCGCCCACCCCCCGGGCATCTTCCTTCAAGACCACGATGGCCTTGATCCGCTCTCCGACTTTGGGGTCAGGGACACCAACGACGCAGGCGCCGATGACGGTCGTATGGTTCTGCAAAACCGCTTCCACCTCCGAAGCGGAAATCCGGTAGCCTTTGTGTTTGATGATGTCGGCGGAGCGCTCCACATAGACCAGTTCTCCGGACTCGTCCTGGCGGACGAAATCGCTCATGCGGTAATACGTTTCGCCGTCAAGGTTCACATAGGCGCGCTCGGTTTCATCCGGCTTGTTCCAGTAGGTTTTGAGGGTATAGGGTGAGGTGACCAGCAGTTCCCCAACCTCACCGGCTGCAACCGGTTCCAGGGTCGCCGGGTCCACCACCTTGCATATTCGGCTTTTCAGCGGCAGCCCGATGGAGGTGGGCCGGGGCGGACGGTCAATGCGGCTGTAGGTGACATGACCGATCTCGGTGGAGCCGTACACCTGATAGATCGGAATGTTGAAACGCTGCTGCCAGCGGTTGAACACTTCCATGGGGAGTACATCCCCGCCGCAGTAGCAGTAGGCCAGCGAACTCAAGTCATACCGGTCGATGCGGTCGTTTTCCAGAATCATGCGGTAAAGGGCGGGAACCCCCAGCAGCCAGCGGGCGCGGTGCTGCTGGATCGTTTCCAGAATGGCATCCACCTGGGGAACCGGCATCAGCAGGGTGGTGTTGCCCTTGTTCAGTCCCAGCGACATGAACAGCCCCAGCGCCATGATGTGAAACAGGGGGTTGACGGCGATATAGACATCTTCGCCCTCTTTCAGGTAGCCGCGGGCAACATCTTCGGTGACGTCATTGACATAGGAGGTCATCCCGATGTGGTTGCCGGGAACCCCTTTGGGGAAACCGGTGGTCCCGCCGGTATAGAGAATGTATGCCAGGTCTTTGCGGGGATCCAGTGCAACCGCCGACTGGATGGGCGGGTGGTTTAAAAGCGATTTAAACGTGTAAACGCCGTCCTGCTTTTCGACCTTGCCGTGGGGGATTTTATCCAGCAGAACCCCGAGATATCTTTTCCATAAAGGGAGCAGCTCCACCAGGTTCGTTACGATGACATGTTTGACCCCGACGTTAAAGCAGACCTCGTTGGCATAGCAGTAATTGGTGTCGAGGCAAATGACGGTTTCAACGCCGGCATCTTCTATCATGTAGGTGATCTCATGGGAGGTGTAGATGGGTGAAACCGGCACCATCACCGCGCCGATTTTCTGAATCGCCAGAAAGGCGATGACCCACTGGGGGCAGTTGGGAATGTAAAGCATGACCCGGTCGCCCTTGCCGATGCCCATGCCGGTCAGGGCGCCGGCAAACCGGTCGCTTAGCTCTCGAAGCCGGGCAAAGGTAAAGCGTTCGCCCAGATAGAGTAGCGCCGTCCGGTCCGGGTAGCGCTCGCTCATCCGGTCAAAGCGGGTAAATATCCGTTCGTTTTGCAGTTCGCTGTTACTCATGGCCCAATCATAATATCCTTCCAGCAAGTCGGTATTAAATCGGCCTAAGCTTTCAGGGTTCAGGGCTCAGGGATTTTAATGAACCGGACACCGTCCTTTGTGAACCGGGAGGCATTGTAATCCATTTCTGAACCATAGCCTTCGCTAACTCGTAACCCGTAACGCGTAACCCGCAACCCGTCAGATTCCAAAATAGGCGGAACGCACGTCAGGGTTGCCCATCAGTTCTTTCCGGGTTCCCTCCATGACCGCTGCTCCGTTTTCCAGAATAAAACCGTAATCAATGATAGGGAGCACCGGCCGGGCATATTGCTCGGTAATGATGATGGATATCCCGGTTTCGTCGCGGATTTCCCTGACGGCCCGCACCAGCATGGCCTGAACCAGGGGGCTGAGGCCCATCAGGGGCTCATCCAGCAGGAGCAGCTTGGGCTGCGCCATCAAGGCACGGCCGATGGCCAGCATCTGCTGCTCACCGCCGCTGAGAAAGCCGCCGATCCGTTTTTTCAGTTTTTCCAGCGCCGGGAATATTTTAAAAACATATGCCAGCGTTTCCCGGGCCTGGGCCGGCGATGCCACGTAGCCGCCGATCCTTAAGTTTTCCATGACGCTGCTCTCGTTAAAAATCCGGCGCCGCTCCGGGCAGAGGACGATTCCCTTTCGGGCACGCTGGCTCGGTTTGACGCCCATGATATCCTCGCCCAGATAGCGGATCTGCCCCATGACCGTGATGCGCTCGCCGCCGGCCATTTCCGCTTTGCGGCGGATATCTTCCATGATCCCTGAAAGGGTGTACATCAGCGTGGACTTTCCGGCGCTGTTGGCGCCGAATACGCCCACGATCTGGTTTTCCCTGCAGGTGATGCCGACGTTGTTTAGCGCCAGCATGTTTTCGTAAAAAACCATCAGGCCTTCAGCCGTTAGCATTGCCCATGAGCTCCTCTACATTTTCCGATCCGAAGTAGGCCTTTTTGACCGCTTCATCCGCCATCACCGCTTGGGCGGTTCCTTCCATGAGTTTTTCACCGAAGTTGAGGACCATTACCCGGTTGGCCACCCGGAATAGCTCCCGCAGGCGGTGTTCGATCATCACCAGGGTGATCCCGTCCATCTGCAGGCGCTCGATCAGGGGGACCATGCTGCTGATCTCACTCATGCTCAGACCCGAAAAGATTTCGTCGCAGAAAATGATGTCGGGCTTGAGCGCCAGACAGCGGGCCAGCTCCAGGCGCTTAAGATAACCGGTGGGCAGACTCGACGCCATTTTGTAGGGGACAAAGGAATCGCGCTCAAATCCGATTTCTTCCAGGATGTCAATTCCCACGGTATTGCGGTCCCCCAGCCTGCCGCCGCCGCGCCAGCCGCCGGTGCGTTTGGCCCGCGGTGAAAACAGAGGGATCACCAGGTTCTTGTAGGCCGGCAGGCTGTAATAGGGGCGCATGATCTGGAATGTGCGCGTCACCCCCATATCGGCGATTTTATGGGGTGGTTTGCGGCTGATATCTTTGCCCCGGAAGAAAACTTTTCCGGCGCTTTTCTTGATGAAGCCGGTAATGCAGTTGACCACCGTGGTTTTGCCGGAACCGTTGGGACCGATGATGCCCAGGATATCCCCCTCGTATACGTCGAAGCTTACTCCGTTGAGCGCCTGGATGCCGCCGAAAGCCTTGGTTACGTCCCTGACCTGCAGAATCGGTTCCGTGGTCATAACCGCGTCCACCTTTCAAACTGATGATATTTGCGCTGGCCGTAAACCAGGAGTCCCTCGCTGCGGAAAACGATAAACCCCATCAGGATCACCGCATAAAACACAATACGCAGGGTTCCGAAATCCCTCAGCAATTCGGATATGGGGACCAGGATCAGACAGCCGATAACCGGCCCCGCCAGGGTGCCGCTGCCGCCGATTACGGTGGCGGCAATGGGCAGAATCGAAAAATCAAGGGCAAACTGGGAGATGCCGGACCACATGTAAATATGCACCAGGATGGCGCCGCCCATGCACCCCATGGCCGACGCGATAAAAACAGCCATGGTCTTGTAGCGGGTGATGTTCATACCCGACGCCCGGATAGCCTGATCGTTATCCTTTACCCCGCGCAAGACCAAGCCGATATCCATGTTCACCAGGCGTCTTGTTCCGAAGAGAAAAAGGAGGGTTGCCCCGATTACAGCATACTGTTCGACCCAGCGGCTGGAAAAGCTGTCGATGCCGAGGATGCCGTCGGTGCCGCCCAGGATATTGAGCGCCTCGATAACGCGCATGGCAAAAAGCGGATACATCAGGCTGACAATGGCGAAATAAACGCCTCTGAGCGGCAGACAGGGGAGCAGCAGCAGGGTGCATAGAGCTGCGCCTAAAATGGAGGCAAGGGGAATGGTCACCAGGGGCGGCAGGCCGAAGGATGTATTCAGGATGGCGGCCAGATATCCGCCGGTTCCCACGAAAAAAGCCCCGCCCAGGCAGACCAGGCCGACGTAGTGCGCCAGGAAATCAAAGCTCAAGGCCAGCAGCGCGTAGATACAGGCAATGGAAACGACCCGCTGCCAGTACATGCCGGGCAGCACCAGCGGCAGGACCAGCATCCCGACAATGAGTGCCAGCCGGGGCACGGTGAGGTAGGACAGCTCGCGCCAGGACATCAGGGCATAAATTCCATCCGAACGGATTCTGATTCCGCGGTCGATCCTTTCTTGGCGTTGTTGCCCGGTTTTCACGCTCATACCCTTTCCTCCAGTTCTTTCTGCCGACCGAAAAGACCGGATGGCCGGATAATCAGGGTCAGGATGATGGCCAGCAGCGCCACCACCATCTGGTAATGGGCGCCTAAATAGACCACCGTCAGAATCTGAGCGAAACCGATCAGAAAAGCGGCCAGGACCGCTCCCATCCAGCTGCCGAGACCGCCGACGATACAGACGGCGATGGCCAGGATCAGGACGTTGTAACCGGCTTCCACCACGATATTTCCCAGCGGCAGGAGACAGATAGCCGCCAGCGCGGCCAGGCTGGACCCGAACGCCATGGCCACCAGAGCCATGCGATCGGAATCGATCCCCAGCATCAGGGCGGCGCGTTCATCCTGGGCCATGCCCCGCAGGGACAGCCCCATGCGGGTATAGTGGGTAAACAGCCACAACAGTCCGACCACGGCCCCGCCGATGACGACCACCAGCAGACGCTGATAGTCCACCGAGACGCCCAGGATGGTGACACTGCCGCTGATAAAAGCCGGCAGGGTATAGGTCATTCCTTTAAAGCCGCCCCATCTCAGGCCTTCGAGGATGGCAAGGCCCATGGCATAGGTCGCCATAATTTCGGATATCTCCATCCCGCGAATGCGGATCAGGATAAACTGATAAATAAGGGCGCCGATCAAACCGGTGGCGATCAAGGTAAGAATAATACTGATAAGGTAATTCAGCCCCAGAGAATTTAGAAAAAACCAGGTCATGAAGCCGCTCAGGACGAACAGGGCGCCGTGGGCGAAGTTGGGGAGTCGGCTGACCCCGTAAACCATGGCAAAACCCAGGGCATAAAGCGCCAGGGCAGCACTGTTGATGGTACCGTAAATCAAGATTTCCATATGAATTCCAGCATAGAATACTTGGGCGGCAAGGTAAAGCCATGGTGCAGCTGCTTGGCCGATATTACGCAATACAAAATTAGAAGCACGAAATCCGAAATCCGAAACAAACTCAAATGACCAAAATTCTAATGTCCAAAAAAATCCTGCCGTTAGGAGATGCGCACTTTATTGCTCGTTTTAGGCCTTAGAGCCTTCGAATTTAATATTTGTTTCGGATTTCGATATTCGGATTTCGGGCTTTGCTAATTGGCAATTGTAAAATATGCCCCCTGAACTTAGACTAAAGTCTTGTCCTCGGGATCCGGATCGCTACTTTTTCATCCACGGCGGCAGCTGAATGCTGCCCGTGGCGATGCTCTTGGGATAAACCACAACGCGTTTGCCGGCCTGCCACTGCAGGACACTGCCGACCGCGCCCTCTTTGGGGTCGGTTGCGGGGATCACCTGGTGGCTCTTGGGGTTGAAGCGCAGCCTTCCGTAAACCCCCATCACATCGGTTTTTTCCAGCTCGGTAACCACTTTACCGGAGTCCAGGCTGCCGGCCCGCTCAATGGCGTCTTTGAGCACATAAACCGCCATATAGCTGCTGGATGATCCCAGGCCTTCGGGTTCAACTCCCCATTTTTGGGAGTAGGCGTTATAGAACTTCATGGTCCAGGGGGTGGCCTCGGAGGGAGCATTGCCGGCGTTGACCACGTTGCAAAGGGTGTACTCGCCCTTGCCGTCGGTGGCTTTCCAGAAGCCGGGCTGTTCGGCGGCCGCCAGGGTGGAGCCGAACGGCAGCGCCGGGATCTTCAAGTCATACCATTGTTTCAGCAGGATGGCGCTTTCGGGCATGTCCATCCATATGTTGATAATCTCAGCTTGGGTGCTTTTGGCCTTGAGCAGCCCCATGGAAAAATCGGTGGCACCGGTGGGATAAATTTCCAGGCCGGTGACGTTCCATCCTTTTTTGGTGGCGATATCCTTCACAAGGTTTCCGGCGCCGCGTGCGTGGGACACATCCTGGGCGATAATAAACAGGTTGTTGAACTTATAAAGTTCTTTAAGCTCATCAAAATTGGCAAAGATTTCCCCAACGAGATTCTTGGCTTCCCCGTGAATGCGGAAACAGTATTTGAACTTGTCGTACTCTTTTTCCACCATGGCGTGGTACGCGGGGGTCAGAACACCGGTGGTAAGGATGGAAACTTTTTGGTATTTTGACAGCAGCGACATGGCGGCCAGGGCCGCTTCAGACCGGACCGGGCCCCCGATGATAAAATCGGCCTTTTTGTCCAGAATCAGCTTTTCCACTGCCAGCAGGGCGTCGCTCACGGGAACCCCGGGTTCCAGGTCGCGGGTATCGATCACCTCCACCGAGAAGGGCCGCATGGCCCCCTTGACTTTCACGCCCCCTTTGGCATTGATTTCGTCAACAGCCAGTTTCATGCCCCTTTCAGCAGACCAGCCATAGAGAAATGCGGTTGAAAGGGGTGCGCCGATAACAATCGGTTTTTCAGCCGCAGCAGGACCCCCGGGCAAGATCATAAAAAATGCCACCAGCAGGACGACCAAGCTTTTCAATTCCTTTATCTTCATATCTGTTCCTCCTTTGGTTGTTCGGTGTAGGTTATAGAAAAAAGCCAAGCCGTAATTTTCACATGATGGCCCCAACATGAAAAGGAGAAGGAAGTATGAATATCAGCGATTTCCCAACATCAAAGACTATTTAGAGGTGGAGCGGTTATGGCCTCAGGATAAATTTACTAATTTAGATCCGTTATGAATGTTTTGTTAATGGACAAGAAGAACGATTGGGGAACTCTCAACAAAATCAATTGCACTTTATGCTGTCTAAAAAAAGTGTTTTTCAAAGGTATCTGTTTCATTCGAGAGCTGTCTTTCAGTTTAGAAGCCATTTCAAAACCCCATCTGAGGCCTGATAGCTGCGTTGCAATCCTCTTCAAAATGCTCACATACTCACATGTATGCTGCGCTTTTTCATCGGCTTGCGCCTTGCTCTCAAGCCTGATCTGAGGTTTTGAAATGGCTTCTAAGCAATTTATGTCACACCGTGGGCCTGCTGTCAATTTAAAACCTGAGGATGGGGATGCTGGGAAGATCTTCGGGCTTCAGGTTTTTGGGTGTTTTGCCTGTTTCGATGGGAAAAAGGGTCCAGGTCTTTTCCTGGAGCTCTTCCTGCTGGGTTTCATTTACGGTTTCAGACAGCGGCATGTAATAAAAGGCAAGCTTCATTTTGCCGCCCTGCTGATAGTGTTTTAGTTTTATCCTTATGTTTCCGTCCTTCCAGGTAAATATGCGCTGCTCGTTTTTCATGGTTAGCGTTATTTTGGGGTTTCCGTATTGGGCCGTAAGCTCGCTTTTAAGCCGGCTGAAAACAGTCGGATCATCAATTTTGGCATAAGCCGCAAAAAACTTATCTGAATAGAATCCATAAACAACGCCGGGAATCTGAATTTCATAGATGGTATGGTTGACGCCCGGTTTGAGATAGAAACTGACACTATCCTTTTGCCATAATTTTACATAGTTTTTCAGCGCCGATATGTCGGTTCCCCATTTGACCCCCAAGATTTCACTTTGCAGGACATTCGCCGCGACCGGGCTCGCCGCTACCATGGCAATCAGGAAAAAATAAAAACATTTTAATAAAACCTTCATTTGCTGCACCTGTTTATTAGGTTTGATTTTCTATAATCTATATCTTTTAGCGTCCAAATGCAACCCAAGAGAGGGCGGCGGCAATTGCCGGTGAATTTCTAGACCGATACGGTTATAACGGTTTTCAAATTCATCCGGCATGCACAAAAAAATGTGCATGTTTGCACATTTTTTTGTGCATCGAAATTTCTTCAGGTGCTTCCGGAATCACAGCCAGAAGTGGCGCTTTCCCAAAAAAAAATCGGTCCCACTTGTTGGGGCGACATAACTATTTAAATATTTTAAGGATACAATGATAATTGGGTCTCTTATATTTTTTTGCCGACAGGTGGGTTATTTCGGCATGAAATTTGAAAAGGGATTTAAAGAGCTTTACAGCTCGTTTCACAAAAAGGGGCTTCAATCCAAAAAAAGGAGCATTACAATGAAAACAAGATTCAGTATCGGTTTTATCGCCACGGTAATTCTTATAACCTTTGTTTCGATGGCCTGGGCCCAATCCGCTGAAAAGATAAATATTAATAAGGCAACTTTAAAAGAACTTCAACAGATTAAAGGGATTGGAAAGACCATGGCTGAGCGTATCGTGCAATACCGTGAAGAACAGGGCCCTTTCAAATCTCCAGAAGAGATCATGAAGGTGAAGGGAATCGGCGCAAAAAAATATGATACGATTAAAGACAAAATTTTAATCGACTGAATTTGAAGATAAACATTGAAGCCCCTTTATTTAACGCAGTTCAATTTCCCTAAATGGCAGTCCCAGGGTTTTGGCAAGTGACTTGAGGTCCTCTTCCAGCGTGACCGCTGTTCCATCGACTTTTTTGACCCGAGTCGTCTTGTCCGCCACCACGGTGATCTGGATTTTTTCAGGATTCAGAAATGCCGCGGCCAGGCCCTTCAACTCTTCCCGGTCGGCATGGATAAAGGCCTCCTGAATCCGGTCGAGGGTGTCGAGGGGTTCATTGCGCAGGTGGTAACTACCATAGGTCGTCACCAGGGCTGCCGGGGTGTCCACGTTAAAGACAAAACTGTTTAGGGCGTCCAGGCGTTTTTGTCTAAAATCCGGTTCCGGTATTTCATTTTGCAGCGATTTCATAATGTCCAGGGTCTCCATAATCGCTTCGCCCGTCTGGTCGCTCTTGCCGCCGATATATCCTGTCAAAAAACCCGCCTGCCATTTGAAGGACTGGTAAAAATAGGCCGAATAGACCAGGCCGAGGTCGTCCCTGAGGCGCGTATACATGAGGGAGTCGCTCCCGCCGAAAATACTCATCAGCAGGTTCATTTTCCAAAAGTCCGGATGAGACCGCTTGATGCTGGAAAGGGTCAGGTTGACCTGGGATTGTACCTGACCGGGTTTATGGATAAGGGTCAGGGTCGGCGGGGTATCCGTGGGTTCGCCTATGTTGCGCAGGGGTGCTTTTGTCCGGGGTAGCTCCCGGAAAAGAGCTTCCAGGCCGGCGACGGCTTCCGCCTTGGTGATGTCGCCGGAAACGGCCGCGGTCATGTTTGCAGGCACAAAGTAATCATGAATAAAATTTTTCAGGTCCGCTCTGGTGATGGCCGGGATGGTTTTCAGCGCCATGAGCGGGTCCCGTCCATAGCGATGCCCCTTGAAATGCCAGATCGTGCCTTCCCGCTGGGAGACCGCCCGGGCGTTTTCGCTCTGTCGGGCCAGCCCCATCAGCGTCCTTTGCTTAAAGGCGTTGAGGATATCCGCGTCAAAACGCGGGCGTGCCAGAATCTCGGCCAGGATCGACACCCCTTTTTGCCAGTCCGGTTTCATCACTGAGAGATTCACAACGGTATCTTCCTGGCGGACCGATACGGATATGCGGATTGCATTTTCATCCAGGATCAGTGCCAGCTCTGCGGGCGAATAGGCTTCGGTCCCGCCCCGGACGATGCTTTGGTTGATCAAATCATCCAGACCGAATGTGCTGTCCGCAATATCCACTTCACCGGCCTTGATCAAAAGGGTCAGGTTGACCAGGGGCAGCTCATGATCCGGCAGGTAAAAGATCTTGGCCCCTTCAACCGTTGTGGTTTCGGCCGGCGGATATTTTATTTTCTCAGGATGACGCTCAAACGAAAGGGGATGTTTCCAGCCGGCCGGAGTGGGATAGCGGGAGTGGTTTTCAGATGAACGGGCCGGCGCAACCCCGGATGCAGCAGCGCTTCCCAGTGATCGCATCTCTGCGTATTCCGCCGGCGCCTGATCGGGATCCCCGCCGGGAAGGACGTAGATACTGGTTTGGTTTTCGCTGTGGATATATTTTCGGGCTTCCTGCTGGATATCTGCCGGCGTAATTTCTGAAATTTTGTCAAGGTAGGTGGTAAGATAACGCCAGCCGACCTCTACTTCAAATGAAGCCAGCGTGCCTGCCAAACTTTCGTTGCTGCTTAATCGGTCCAGAAATTCCCGCCTGTTGAGCTTTATAATGCGATCCAATTCCCGCCGGCTGACCGGTTCCGTCTTTATCTTTTCAATTTCCGCCAGAAGCAGGACTTCAAGTTCTTCACAGGCCTTTAGATACGCCTGTCGTTTGGCTTCGTCCGTAAGAGACGACAGCCCCTCGGGTTCGTTGGGGGATCCGCCCAGGACCACCATGCCGCCGTAGCGATTATCCGGGTTGGCGGCCCAGGCTTCAACGGCCACCCCCCGGTTGACGATATTCTGGTTCATGCGGGCGCTGAGGCCCTGGCCTAAAATCATGGTCATGGCATCGAGGGCGTAAAAATCATCGGTTCCCATGCGTGCGGCATGGAAGCCGATGCGGACCAGGGGGGATCGGGCGCCTTTGAGAAATCGGATACTTTTGCGCGGGCCCTCCTGGGGGGGATCCGCGGTTACCGTTTCCGGCGCCCGGATGCCGGTGGGATATCTTTCAAAATAAATTTGCGCCAGGCGTTTGGCATCCGCTAAGGTGATATCGCCCACCAAGACAGCGACGGCATTGGCGGGATTATAATAGGTGCTGTGAAATGCCATGGCGTCCCGGGTGCTGTATTTCTCCATGTCCGCCTTCCAGCCGATGACCGGATTGCGGTAAGGGTGGGCATGATAAGCTGTGGCCTCGAGATCGAGCCAGGCGGCGCCGTTGGGGTTGTTGATGTATCGAAAAGCCCACTCCCGTTGGACCACTTCCTTTTCAACATAAAATTCCCGCCAGGAGGGCTCAAAGAGCTGTTCGCTGGCCATTGAGAACCACTGTTCGATCATGTCCGATGGAACCGACATGATATACTGGGTTTGATCTTTGGTGGTAAAGGCGTTTACATTGACCGCTCCGTTTTTACCGAGTTGGGCGGAAAAGGCCTGGGGAACAAATATTTTTTTCACTTCCATGCGTAGCGAGTCCATCTCAGCGAGTTTTTGCGTAATCAAATTGAGATCCGGGTTGCGCTTTTGCCGTTCCCGTAATACTATCTGATAGGCCGCTTCGATGCGCTCCTGCAATTCCTGGTCTTTTTGATAGTCCAGCGTGCCGAAATTTTTAGTGCCCTTGAACATCATGTGTTCCAGCAGGTGGGCGATGCCGGTTTTACCGGCGGATTCAAGGGCCGATCCCGCCCGGATTGCCAAACGGATGGCGACTTGGGGTGTGGCGGGTCTTTCAACGATTAAAAACTGCATGCCGTTTTCAAGGGTGAATTCCTTAACCTCGATTTGTATTTCTGAAACCGAGGCCTTTGCAGGGGAGATACCGCTAAAGACCAGCAGTATCGCGAAACCGACAACAATATACCTGAATAAACGCATGGTGTTCCCTCTCTTCCCGTGAAGACGCGGGTGCATAGATGATTTTGCCCGGCAACAACAGGGTTTAAAAAATATGTTAGGATAATATAATCGTGAAATGACCCATTGGCAAGTTGACGACTGCACCAATTGCTTTAATCTCTCTTAGGGTTAATTCTCCGCAGCTTGCTGCGTATTGCAAACTATCATGCCGCTGAATGTGTCATGTGCTTTAAAGTGTTCAGGAGCCAGGAGTCAGAATCCAGAAGAATAAGGCTGATAAGAAAGCCGTTTCTATGGTTTTTTATTCTGTCTCCTGAATTCTGGCTTCTTAATTCTTGATACCCCGCAGCTTGCTGCGGGGTAGTTCATTAAAAGCTCGAACATTTTTTGTCCCAAGACCGATGGATGAAAAAAGGTCAATCCCGGAGACTGGGAAAACGCTACTATGGAAACAATCAATATGGCGGAACAAATTCGGAACGTTCAGGTGAACATACCGTTTGGTATGCTTTACAAAGATTACCTGGATCGATTTCTCAATTACCGGCTGAATCCCGAGATCGGCTTTGACGCCCGCAGCCTTGATACCTATTCCCTTGCCGATTTCGGCAAGATCGCTTCCCGGCTGCAAAAAAATGGACTGACCACAACCTTTCATGCCCCTTTCATGGATCTGGCGCCGGGATCGCCGGACCCGGCCGTAAGGGCGTTGACCCGGCAGCGCTTCAAACAGGTGCTGGAACTGGTCCCTGTTTTCAGGCCGAAAACAATTGTCTGCCATGGCGGCTATGACCCTAAACGCTATGGGCATATGCAAGCGGAGTGGCTCCAAAACAGCCTGGAAATCTGGGAGTGGCTGGCTGCCGACGTCCGTAGCGCCGGTGCTGTGTTAATGATAGAAAATGTATATGAACAGGGGCCGGCGGAGATGCGGACCTTGTTTGAACGCCTCCAACACCAGGGGGTAAGGTTTTGCCTGGATATCGGGCATCAGCATGCCTTCAGCCGGAGTACCCTGGAAAATTGGCTGCAGGCGCTCGGTCCCTTTCTGGGGCAGGTCCACCTGCACGATAATAACGGGAGCCGGGACAGTCATCTGGCCCTGGGAAAGGGTAATAATGACCTGTCAACCCTTTTCCAATTCCTGAAAACCCATTGCAGCCGTCCCCTGGTGGTGACCCTGGAACCCCACAGGGAGGCGGATCTCTGGCCCAGTCTGGCGTATTTAAAGGAAGCCTGGCGCTAACTACGCGACAATAAATTGAAATTACGGCAAATTTACGAAACATTGTTTTTTTGCTGCATCAGGGAGTTGTTCCCCCCAGGGTTAAGCCAGATCCATTTTTGGGGTTATAGTGACAAAAACTATATATGATTGAGAGCTTTGGAATAAGCTCAATTCAGGTGAAATCATGAAAGCGACTGTTATGGTTCGGTTTGTTTTACTGGTGTTTGCGCTATCGGCGCCGGGTTTATTTGCCGGCGATGCCGTTTCCAATGAATTGTCTGATATTCCTTCGCTGGTTTCGTCGCTGAGGCTGGATCCGGCGCTCGAGTTTTGCGGCGGAAAAGTCCCGGTCGAAAATGATGAAGTCCGGGAACGCTTTGAAAAGGAATTGCTGTTGACCCTGTGGGATCGCCCACAGGTGATTCTCTGGCTGAAACGATCCCGGCGTTATCTGCCCCATATTGAACAGATATTGAAAGAAAACGGCCTGCCGGATGATATCAAATACATTGCATTCGCAGAGAGCGCCTTGCGCCCGCATGCAGGTTCCAGCAAAGGCGCCATGGGTTTCTGGCAATTTATGGCCGATACCGGTCGCAATTACGGCCTGAGAATCGATGCGTATGTGGATGAACGGCGAAACCTATTCTCTTCGACTGCGGCGGCCATTCGCTATTTAAATGAACTTTACCTGAAGTTCGGCTCATGGGAACTGGCTGCTGCCGCATATAACATGGGAGAAGAGGGCCTCATGGCCGAAATACTGGAGCAGGATACGAATAACTATTACCAGCTTTACCTTCCCCTTGAAACCCAGCGGTATGTTTTTCGTATCCTTTCGGTCAAACTGATATTGTTGAACCCGGAGAAGTACGGCTTTAGGCTGAACGACGATGACTATTATCCCCCGCTTTCATACGATCAGGTTCAGGTGGACTGCCGGCAGGAAACGCCCATTCGTATTGTCGCCCAGTCCGCAAATACCCATTTTAAGGCCATTAAAGACCTGAACCCGGAGATACGGGGGCACTACCTGGGAGAAGGGACCCATAAAATCCTGATTCCCAAAGGCGCTTCCGAAGGGTTTCAGAACCGGTATGCGGAGCTGGTGGCCAAATACATTACGGCACGGAAGGATAAGGTATATGTTGTCAGCAGGGGAGACAATCTTTCTTCCATTGCGGATAAATTTGATGTACCGCTGGCAGCCCTCATTATTTGGAATCGTATCGATCTGAAACGTCCGATTTATCCGGGGCAGCGTCTTATTATTTACTCAGAAGAAACAAAAATTGATGAAACTGAAACCGGGGAAGACGAAGGGATATCCGGATAAACACTTCCGTTACAGCGCCCGCAGCCATTCCGGCTTGAGGGAGACCCGGCCGGCCAGGGCTTCATCGATGAGCTTTAAGGTGGATTCTTTATCCCGGGGCATCCTGGCCTTGATGGGCAGGTAGTTGGATGCATGGTTGGCGTGGAAAAGACCCTTTGAAAGGTTTGTACGGGCGATCATGACCTTGAGTTCTTCCAGCAGTTCGTCCGGTGTCAACAGGGGAAACTTGCCGGCCTCATGATCTGCGTAGAGGGGCGTACCGGGAATCAGCATCAGGCTCAAGGCGCCGACATAGTCCGGATCGATTTCGGACAGGACCCGGCCGGTTTCCCGGGCGTGGATGTGGGAGCGTTCCCGTCCGGCAATTCCCAATAAAACGGTAATAGAGAGTTTAAGTCCGGCTTCCATGGCCTTTCGCCCCATCGGGATCATCTCTGCGGCGGTTGTGCCCTTATTGATATTTTTGAGGGTTACGTCATCTCCGGTCTCCATGCCCAGATAGACGATGCCGAGCCCGCTTGCTTTTAACGCCTTTAACTCTTCTATGGTCTTCATCTTAAGGCTTTTGACATTGGCATAAGCCCCCACCCGGGTGACCCAGGGGAGCTCTTTTTCGATCCCGGCCAGAATATCCAGCAGTCTTTTCTGGGGGATAATCAGGGCGTCGCCGTCACAGAGAAAAACCCGCCGCTGGCGCCGGCAATGCTGGGCGGCAAAGGCGATGTCCGCCGTAACAACCTCATCCGGCTTGATGCGAAAGCGTTCCCCCTGGTAAGTGCCGCAAAAGGTGCACTTGTTGCGGGAGCAGCCGACGGTCACCTGCAGCAGAATACTGTTGGCCTCGCTGGGAGGCCGAATGATATTACCTTCGTAATGCATAAATCAAAAAAATTCCTTATTTAAATCCCCCCTGCACCCCCTTTTTCAAAGGGGGGAACAGGGGATTTCTTTAAGATAGTCCGTTAAAGTCTATAATCCATTTTACCGAAACAAATCCGCGTATTTATAAAAATATGTACTGAATCACACCGACAATATGGGGATTTATTCGCCGGAGTCAAGGCTCTGCTTGTAGACATGCACATCTCTCTGGGGAAACGGAATGGTAATGCTGTTTTTATCAAACTGCTTTTTGATGGTTTCGACAAGGTCAAAACGGACATTCCAATAATCCTGCGACTTAACCCAGGGACGAACCGCAAAATTGACGCTGCTGTCCGCCAGCTCCAACAAGGCAATTTTGGGTGGCGGATCCTTCAGAATCCGTTCGTCTGCCGCCAAGACATCCGCTATTATTTTTTTGGCCTTGTCGATATCGTCCTGGTAGCCGATGCCAAACACCAGGTCGATCCGCCGGGTACCCGTGGTGGAATAGTTGATGATATTGTCAGAGGTCAACTTGGAGTTGGGGATGATGATGGTTTTATTGTCCGGGGTCAACAGCTGGGTGGAGAAAATTTTCATTTTTTCAACGGTTCCGCCGCCGCCGGCGCCTTCGATATAATCGCCGACCTTGAAGGGGCGAAACAGAATCATCAGAAAGCCGGAAGCAAAGTTTGCCAGAGATCCCTGCAGGGCGAGACCAATGGCCAGACCGGCCGCCCCGATCACCGCGATAAAAGAGGTGGTTTGAATGCCGAGCTGGCCGAGGGCGGCGATCACGACAAATACCAGCAGCGTAAAATAAGCCAGATCCGCCGTAAAGGAAATCAGGGTCGGTTCAACCCCCCTTTTCAGCATTACTTTTTTGATGACGCTTTTGATAAATTGGGCCAGCCAACGACCCAGGATCAAGATCACCAGGGCGGCAAAGACCTTCAGCCCATAGGCGGCCAGCACCTTCCAGATTGTTTGGAGCATATTTTCCATAGCGGTTATTCCTTAGCTGCGGATTCTTTTTTTCAGTTCCTTGATCAGAATGGAACAGAACTGATTGGCGTCCGCCACGATGGCGACATCGGCTATTTTCATCATGGTCGCATTGGGGTTTTTGTTGACGGCGATGACCAGGCCGGCGTTGTTGAAGCCGGCGGTATGCTGAATGGCGCCGCTGATGCCGAAAGAAAAAAGAACCTGCGGTTTAATTTGTTTGCCGGCCTGGCCGACCAGGGCGTCGGGTTCGGCCCAGCCGGAATAGACAACGGGCCGGGTAGCGCCGACTTCCCCTCCCAGCAGCTGCGCCAGCTCGAACAGTTTCTTGAATTTATTTTTGCTGCCCATCCCCCGGCCGCCACACACCACCACGCTGGCTTCTTCGATTCTCTGGCCGCGCAGGGGTTTGCGTTCATAGTCTATCAGACGCATGCGTTCTCTGGGAAGTTTTGGGGGCATGGGTTCGCAAATGACCATTCCCTGGCGGGTGCTGTCGTGAGGTATTTCCTGAAACGAACCCGGGCGGACGGTTGCCATCTGGGGGCGGCTAACGGGGGTCACGATTTTTGCCAGTAGATTGCCGCCGAATGAAGGCGCGGTCTGCTCCAGAAAGCCGTCCGCATTGATATCCAGCCGGATGCAGTCGGCCGTCAGGCCGGTTCTAAGCCGTTTGGCCAACCGTGGCGCCAGCTCCCGGCCGAAAGAGGTGGCCCCCACCAGAAAAATATCGGGCCTGTATTTTCGTGCCAGCCTTTCAATTAAAGTGGTGTATGTCTCGATGCTGTAATTGGCCAGGGCAGGGTGTTCGATCGAGTAAACTTTTTGGGCGCCGTGGGCGATATATTCATTTACATATTCATTAATGTTGCTGCCGAGCACCACCGCTCCGACACTGGCATCAATCTTTGGTGCGAGATCAACAGCGCGGGATAAAAGCTGCAGGGTGACCCGGTTTTGAAAATAATTGCGGTAATCACCGAACACCCATATGTTGCGTTTTGCGTCCATCATACTGTTTTTTTAAGATCTTTCCCGATGGCGCCGCCGATTTTGTCTTCAAATTTTTCAAATAGTTTTTCGACGATTTTTTTGGGGACGCCTGTTATGACAATGTTTTTGTTTTGTGCGACCGGTGAGAAAACATCTAAAATCCGGGTAGGGGAATTTTCCCGGCTCGTAAATTTTGCGTCGAGGCCGAGATCAGCCGCATGCACGGTAACGACTTCTCCGTGTTCAAAGGCCTGCTGCATGCCGGACAGCGGTAAATAGCGCGGTTCGTAATGCTGGGTTGTCAGGGTGATGAGTCCGGGCAAATCGAATTCAAGGGTTTCTAAAAAATTGTCGGACAATCGCCGGATGCGCAGGATTCGGTCGGTTAAATCCAGTTTTTCGACATATGCGGCGCCGGGAACATTCAGCTCTTCACTGAGTTGGGGGCCGACCTGGGCGGTTTCGCTGTCGCTGGTATGACAGCCGCAAAAGATAAGATCGAAGCCGGGGCACATTTTTTCGATGGCCCGGGCAAGAATATAGGAGGTCGCAAAGGTGTCGGCGCCGGCCATGCGGGGATCGGTCAGGAGGATGCCGCGGTCAGCCCCCAGCGCAATGGCTTCCCGCAAAACCTCTTCGGCCATGGGAGGGCCCATGGTCAGAGCGGTGATGTGCCCGCCGTGTTTTTCCTTGATCTGCAGGGCCGCCTCCAGGGCATGGCTGCAGGCCGGATTCATCATCCCTTCAGCCATGTCCCGTTTCAGGGTTCCGGTGTGCGCGTCCCACGGCAATTCCGATACCATCGGGACCTGTTTGATGCAGACAATCAGTTTGATCATATCGTTTACGTCAGTTTGCTGAGCACTGCGCGGGAAATGACCATCCGCTGAACTTCGCTGGTGCCCTCATAAATTTCGGTGACCTTGGCGTCCCTGAAATAACGCTCCACGTCGTATTCCTTGCTGTATCCATAGCCGCCGTGAATCTGAACCGCCAGGTTGGTAATGCGCGTCGCCGTCGTGCTGCAATAAAGTTTGGCCATGGCGGCTTCGGCGCCAAAGGGCTTGGCTGCGTCTTTAAGGGCGCAGGCCCGATACAACAGCAGCCGGGCGGCGTCAATCTCTGTGGCCATGTCCGCCAGATAATTTTGAATGGTTTGAAATGAAGACAGCGGCTTTTTGAACTGCTGCCGTTCCTGGGAGTACTTGACCGATGCCTCGAAAGCAGCCTGGGCAATGCCCAGGGCCTGGGCGGCGATTCCGATCCGGCCGGTGTCCAGGGCTGTCAGGCCGATCTTTAATCCATCCCCCTCCCGGCCCAGATGATTTTCGGATGGGATCCGGCAGTCCTCAAAAAAAAGGGAAGAGACCGGGTTGGAGCGCATGCCGCAGAGGTCTTCAATTTCGCCCACGGAAAACCCGGGTGTCCCTTTTTCCACAATGAAAACGCTGGCGGCCCGTCGCGGATTTTCCGGGTCGGTGACGGCGAAAATCAGGGCGGTTCCGCATACTCCGCCGTTTGTGACAAAGATTTTGGTGCCGTTGATCACGTATTCATCGCCTTCTTTGACGGCCGTGGTTTCAACACCGCTGGCATCGGATCCGGCGTTTGCTTCCGTCAGGCAGAAGGCGCCGATGTGTTCACCGCCGGCCAGAGGGGGCAGGAAACGCTCTTTCTGCCGGGGGGTGCCGAAGCGTTCAATGGGAAAAGCGCCCACACTGTTGTGGACCGTTACGCAGAGTCCGACTCCCGCACATACACGCGAAATCTCCTCGATGGTAATGGCATAACTGGTGGTGTCCAGCCCGGCGCCGCCATATTTTTTTGAAATCTGCAGCCCGAAAAAATTGAGCGGCTGCATCTTTTCGATGACTTCAAGGGGAAACCGCGCATCACGGTCGATTTCATGGGCGATGGGTCCCAGCTCGGATTCGGCAAACTTGCGGACCGTTTTGCGCACCACATTGTGTTTCATCGTTGGATTGAAATCCAAAAGCTTCTCTCCGGTTTGTAGTCGTTCCTGTCTTTTACAACTAACTTAAAAAACGTTAAAAATCAATTTTAAAAAAACGACTGACCGGACCCCGCTTTTTAATTACACCGGGTTAATTGATTTGTTAAAGGGGTTCTGTTATGTAAAATTCAGGAATTTACAATTGACGCGCTGAAAACCGACAGCTGACAGGAACGGACTGAAAATGATATCCATCATTGGCAAATTAAAAGTGGGCCGAAACGATCCATGCCCCTGCGGGAGCGGCTTAAAACATAAAAAATGCTGTTTGAATAAACCGGGGGTTGAGGAAAATAATATCAAGGAAACCTATGAACAAAAGTATCAAATTCGCCTGAAGGAGCCGGCCGACATCGAAGCGATTCGAAAGGCCGGCAGACTGGTTGTCGAGACCCTGGAACGGGTGGAAGCCGAATTAAGGCCCGGCCTGACCACCGAGGACATCAACACCCTGGTGCATGAGATCACCATTAAAAACGGCGCCATACCAGCCCCGCTGAACTATAAGGGCTTTCCAAAGAGTGTCTGCACTTCGGTCAATGAGGTGATCTGTCACGGCATCCCGGGCGGCTATAGCTTAAAATCCGGGGACATCATCAATGTTGATGTCACGCCGATCATGGGCGGATACTATGCCGACGCCAGCAAAACTTATATTGTGGGCACGCCCGGTCCGGATGCACTGAAAATCGTCGAAGTAGCCCGGGATTGCCTAAAAATCGGCATGTCCCAAGTCAAGCCGGGCAGCACCCTGGGCGATGTCGGCTGGGCCATTCAGCAGCATGCCGAAAGCCGGGGCTGTTCCGTGGTCAGAGAGTTTGTGGGGCATGGGATCGGTTTTGACTTTCATGAACCGCCCCAGGTCCTTCATTACGGCGAAAAGGGCACGGGCATCGTCCTGGTGCCCGGCATGGTGTTTACCATCGAGCCCATGATCAATCTGGGCAAAAAAGAACTGATTATTTTAGCCGACAAATGGACGGCGGTGACAAAGGACGGATCGCTCTCGGCCCAGTTCGAGCAGACCCTCCACGTGACCCCGGACGGATTTGAAAGCCTCACCCCGTTTGATTTATAATCTTTCACCCCCCCCAAAAAAAAGCATTAAAAAAATAGTGCTTTGATTTTTTAGAATAAGGTCACCGGCCATCCCTTCACTACAGGCATCTTTTGTGTGAGTTGTGTTTTTATGCTTTACAGCTCCATATCTTATGCCCTGTCACGCAAACCGCTGGGGTTGCTGGTTCTGACATGCGTGCTTCTGTCCGGATTTTTTGTCTGCTGGATTACCGGGGGAAAAAGGGCGTCAAGTCAGATGAAGCAAGATTAGAATAAGGATTTGCGGATTAGAGATTGCTAACTTCGGCGGGAATAAGCATCATGTGTTGCGAGGCTTCCAGCTGCTTTGAACAGTATCCCGCATAACAACCATCAGACTCGACCAGTCTTTTTCCGAATATCTTGAGATTGCCTGCATGACACGCTGGTGGATTTTTAACAGGGTAGGTTGCTTAAGACGTATTATCAAAATTCCGTGGTGAGCTTCATCCCTATGAATTGAAAAGCCTTTGTCAGTCGTAATCAAGACGCACTTTTGCATTTGAACTCTTTGCCATAGCGCTTCATCATCTAAACCCTGATCGTCAGTGCCACGAATATCAATAACCTCATGCCCCTTCTGACGCAGCTCATTTATCGTCATTAGCGGGATGTTTTCGTCCGCAAAAATCCTCATAAGGCATTTTCAAACATTTCAATAGGGGTAATCTGTTCTTCAGCAAGCGATGCTGCGTAATCCAGGCAAGCGTAGATGTCTTCAACCTTAAGGGAAGGATACTCTTTAAGGAGTTCTTCCATTTTATCACCGTTGGCCAGCATTCGGATAATCTGATAAACAGGAATCCTTGTGCCCTTGATGCAGGCTTGCCCGTGACAAGTTTTAGGATCGACTGAAATACCTTCAATCATAATAATACTCCTATATGTTTTTTTTGCTCATTAGATCGGCGCATGATTCTGCAACCATAAAAATAATCTTTTTGAGCTGTAATATAGTCCATTAATGCATATTTAGGCAACTTTTTTATTCGTCTACGACTGGATACCCTGTTATCGTCAGGAGGGAGGAGGAGAGCTATATTTTATCAGCTTAAGTGAAATATTCCTGAATGGCCTGGCACAGTCCGGGGATGGTGTAGTCTTCGGCGGTAATGTGAACTTTGAATCCCAGCTTTTGAGCGGTTTCGGAAGTTATCGGCCCGATGCTGGCGACGGCGACATCCTTTAAAAGCGATTTAAACTTTTCCTGCGGTAAGAGCGACTTGAAATTTTTGGCCGTTGAGGAACTGGTAAACGTAATCAGGTCGACTTCCTTATCCTCAAGCAGTTGGATGAGTCTTTCGGCATTGTCGCTGACCGCAAGGGTGCAATAGACCGGGATGTCGTCCACAACAGCCCCCATCTTTTCCAGTTCAGCGGGCAGGACCGGCCTGGCTTCTTTGGCGCGGGGCAGCAGCATCTTTTTGTTTTTGACGTCGATAGCGGCAAAAGCGGCCACCACGGATTCGGCCCGGTAGTCCTGGGGAACGATGTCGCTTTTGATGCCGAAACTAAATAGCCGCCCCTCCGTTGCAGGGCCGATGGTTGCGGTCTGCAGGCGGCCGAGGGCGCGCACATCCTTGTTTTTTTCAAACAGGCGTTTGAAGAAAAAATCCACTGCGTTCACACTGGTAAAGACCAGCCAGTCGTAAGCGGAAAGATTTTCGATGGCGCTGTCCAAAAGGGCCCGGTCATCGGGCGCGGCGACTTTGATGGTGGGGTATTCCAGGCAGTCCGCGCCCAGTTCAGAGAGCTCTTTTACCAGGTCGCTGGCCTGCTCGCGGGCGCGGGTGACCACGATTTTTTTCCCCAGCAGGGGTCGGGTTTCAACCCACTTCAATGTTTCCCGCAACTGTACCACCCGGCCGACGACTGTAATCGCCGGGGCTTTCAGGCCGGCGGCTTTGACCCGTTCAACGATGGTGGCCAGGGTGCCGGTAACCGTCATCTGTTGGGGTGTGGTGCCCCAGCGGATCAATCCCACCGGGGTGTCGGCGGGCATGCCATGCGCCATCAGCTTTTGAGTGATATTCGGCAGATTTTTTACCCCCATGAAAAAGACGATGGTGCCGATGCCCTTGGCAAGCGCTTTCCAATTGATGTTCGATTTTCTCTTAGCCGTTTTCTCATGCCCGGTGACAAAGGCCAGGGTGGATGTGAAATCCCGGTGGGTAAGGGGGATGCCGGCATAAGCCGGCGCCGCAATGGCGGAGGTCACTCCCGGAACCACTTCAAAAGGGATGTTCTCCTTGACGAGGGCTTCCGCTTCCTCACCGCCGCGGCCGAAAATAAAGGGATCGCCGCCTTTCAGACGGACTACGGTAAGTCCCTGCCGGGCCTTGCTGATGATCAGATCATTGATTTCCGGCTGTGGCAAAGTGTGGTGCCCCTCTTTCTTGCCGACATAGATCAATTCGGCTTTTTCAGAGGCATGCTTGAGCAGGGCGGGCGATGCAAGATAATCGTAGATGATAACATCCGCCCTTTGAATACAATCCTTGCCCCGTAGGGTAATTAAATCCGGGTGACCCGGACCGGCGCCGACGAGGTAAACTTTACCTTTGGGTTGGTGCTTGTTCATTCGCTTTCAGTTCATCCAATATTTTTTTGGCGCCCATGGACAGCAGGCGTTCGGCCAGGGTAGTGCCGATTTTTTCAGATTCTGCTGCGGGGCCTGATAATCTATCCCGGATAATAGTGGTCCCATCCAGATTGGCAACCAGACCCTGGAGGGTAAAGTCGTTGTTTTTTATGGCGCCATGGGCGGCAATGGGGACCTGGCAGCCGCCTTCCAGGCGATTTAAAAAAGCCCGTTCCCCCCTCACGACCGTTTGGGTTGCCGGGTGGTTGAGGCCTGCAACAGCCGCGGCGGTGCGGGCGTCGTCTTTTCTGAGTTCAATGCACAAAGCGCCCTGGCCGACGGCGGGGAGCATTACCGCGTCATCCAGGTATTCGGTTATTTTATTCTCAAGGTTGAGTCGCCTGAGGCCGGCAGCCGCCAGGACAATGGCGTCGATATCTTCAGTTTCAAGCTTGCGGATACGGGTGTCGAGGTTGCCCCTTAACGGCAGGATGATAATATCCGGTCTCCGGTGGAGCAACTGGGCGGCGCGCCGGAGGCTGCTGGTCCCGATGCGGGCGCCGTTTCGCAACTGTGCCAGCGGCAGGCCGGATTTGGATATCAGAGCGTCCTGGGGGCTCTCCCGCTTTGGAATCGGGCCGATGCATAACCCCGCCGGGATGTCTGCCGGCATGTCCTTTAAACTGTGAACCGCGAGATCGATGCGCCCGTCGCTGAGCGCTTCTTCAATTTCTTTTACAAAAAGCCCCTTGCCGCCTACCAAGGCAAGCGGCGTGTCCAGAATTTTATCCCCCTTGGTTTTGATCGTAACAATTTCAATCAAAAGGGAAGGATTCATCCTCTGGATGGCGGACCGCACCCAGTGGGCCTGCCAGAGTGCGAGTTGGCTGCCCCTGGTTCCTATTTTAACGGTTGCCGGCATCAGTGCCCGCATCCCGCACAACTGCCGGCCGAACAGCCGCCACAGGAGGATGCGGATGCGGATGAGCGCATGGTTTCCCCGCTGCCGCCCTTACTGACAAACCCGCATGCAGACATCAGTTTTCCGACGTTCTTGCTCTTACAGCACGGGCAGACAGGTTTGTCGCTGCCAAAAACCAGATATTCAAACTCCCGGTTGCATTTTTTACAACGAAACTCATAGATCGGCATTCAATATTCCCCCTGTTCAAAACTATTTTTAACCTTTATGGGTTGAATTAAAAATAGGTATACTATTCATAAAATCAATGGCCATACTCTTATGTTTTTGGTTTGAAGTCAAGCGTTCATCGGAACTATATTCCACCAAAACAAATCAATTTGCCGGCGGCGTATTCCCGAAAAGGATATGGGCGCTCGGTTCAACGGAAACGTAAGGCCGAAAAGGATTTTCCAGTTAAATAGGCGGTGATTTTCAATAATTTCTTTGGGCTTGACACCTTCCATCTGCTTTTTTATAGTCAGCAAGCCGTATTTTAACGAAATTTCAATGGGTTTGACGCGTAAGTATTTCTTTGAAAAAGGGAGGGCAAGGTATGGCTGCGGATCTGAGATCTTTTATTAAAAAGCTTCAGAAGGAAATGCCCGATGAAGTCATTGTGGTTAAAAATGAAGTCGATCCCAAATTCGAGATAACGGCCATCCAGCAAAAACTTGAGAATGAAGGCCGTTTTCCATTTCTGATTTTTGAAAATGTGAAAAATGTAAAAGGCCGGAAAAGCGGTTTCAAAGTCGCCACCAACATTTTTGCCATGCGCCAGTATTGCGCCGTTGCGCTGGGCCTGGACCGGGAACAGTGGCGCATGGAGACCAGTTTCAAATTTGCCGAAAGATGCCTGCAGCCGCAAAAGCCGGTGGTGATCGACAAGAGTGCTGCGCCGGTTAAGGAAGTGGTCATTACAGGCGCTGATGTCGACCTCAGGGACCTGCCGGTGGTGACGCATCATGAGATGGACGGCTATCCCTATCTTCCGGATGCGGTGGTTGCGGCGGACCCCGATACCGGCAAAAATTACAATTCATCCCACCATCGCATGATCGTGGCCGGCAAAACGGAGTCGCGCATCTGGATGTCGCCGCGGCATTTATGGAATTATTACATGCGCGCCCAGGAACAAGGCAAGCCCCTGCCGATCGCCCACGTGCCGGGTCATCATCCCGGATTTTATCTGGGTTCCGAGGCCATCAGTTCCATGGAGGTCGATGAGTATGAGACCATCGGCGGCGTCATCGGCGAACCGCTGCGGCTGGTCCCTTCAGAAACTTACGGAGAACGGCTGCTGGTGCCGGCCGATGCGGAAGTCATTGTCGAGGGTGAAATACTGCCCAACCAGCGGGATGCAGAAGGGCCGTTCGGTGAATTTACCGGTTACTATGGCCCCCAGCGCTGGTCGCCGTCGGTTAAAATAACGGCCGTCACCCACCGCAGGGACCCCATCTACCTGAACATTTTAGTGGGGCATGCGGATACGGCTATTTTAGGCGGCATTCCCAAGGAGGCCGGCATATACGAGGAGATCAAACGGGCGGTGCCGGGCGTCAAAGCGGTTCATTTTCCGATTTCAGGCTGCTGCCGCTTCCATGCCTATATTTCACTGCATCAGCGGGTTGACGGCGAAGGAATCGTTGCCGGTATGGCGGCTTTTCCCCATCATGACGAACTCAAACACGTGATCGTGGTGGATGATGACGTCGATCCCTTTAATGAACGCGACGTGCTGTGGGCCATGGCGACCCGGGTGCAGCCGGACCTGGATATCAATATCATCAAGAACGCACGGGGCGGGGCCCTGGATCCTTCCGCGGTCAAACATGCCGTGGGCGGCAAAATGATCATTGACGCGACCCGGCCGGTCAACCGGCCGTTTTCCGAAAGGATCAATATTCCGGCCGACGTGATGGACCGGATCGACCTCAAAGATTTTATAGGCTGAGAAAGGGGACGATTATGGCTAAAATTTTCTGGGTGGTGTGCCCTAAATGCGACCGAAAATTCTATGCCGCCAAGGATGATTTCCGGTTCCAGCCGCGCAAGCTCATGTGCCCCTTTTGCAGCGAAAGGTTCCTGGACAAAGAGGCCAGGGACGTGATCGACAGCGACTGATATAGGCATCTGTCAAAATCATGTTCCGTCTCAATCGGCAGAAGGGGTATTTTTCAACGGCCTCGTATCGAGGAAGAAACATGACCGATGCATTTGAAGACCACTGCTGGAAAGATATTGTCGATCCGGAGATTCTGGATATCTACAGCGCCTACAAAAGAAAGACCTATATCGGTTCTAAACCGATCTTGCTGGCCATCGATTTATACAATCTGGTATTTGAGGGCGGTCCGCTGCCGGTTCATGAGGCCGTAAAGACCCATCCAAGTTCATGCGGCAGTTTCGCCTGGGATGCCATCCAGCCCATTCAGGACCTGCTGGCCCTGGTCCGTTCTAAAAACATCCCGGTCATCTACACCACCAATGACATCCGCAAAAAAACTCAAAACACAGCTGTGCATGCCACCCATCGAAAGGCCCGCAAACTTAGTCCCCGGGCATATGAAATCAAGGCGGAATTCAGTCCACGGCCGCAGGATCTCATTATCCGGAAAGAGCGTGCCAGCGCCTTTTTCGGCACACCATTGATTGCCTATCTGACCCGGCTCGGAGTGGACAGCGTTATCGTCTGCGGTGAAAGCACCAGCGGATGTGTGCGGGCCAGCGTGGTGGATGCCTATTCATACGGCTTTCATGCGGTTGTGGTGGAAGAATGCTGTTTTGACCGCAGCCTACTTTCCCATAAGGTCAACCTGTTTGATCTGCATCATAAATATGCCGATGTCATGCACCTTCAGGAAGTCAAGGCACATCTGAGTGAAACCATTCTGAACTGACATGCAGATACTCTCCAGACAAGCCCGGCAGGCTGTTTTCCAAATATACCTTCCGTCCTTGATCATGGCCCTGGGGATCGGGATGATCGTTCCGGCGGTGCCTCTCTTGGGTCGGACATTCGGGGTTTCCATGGGGCTGGCGGCCCAGGTGGTGACCGCCCAGGTGCTGGGGCGGGCCGTATCGATGATCCCTTCGGGCATGCTGCTGGACCGGACCGGTTTTCGCATGGGTATGATGATTGGGGCCGCTATCGCTGTTATCAGCACGGTGGCGACAGCCTTTGCACCGTCCTTCTGGATCATTCTGCTTTCCCAGTGCTGCTGGGGCGTGGGCCTGACCCTGTGGCGGCTTGGTCGGGAACTGGCGGCCATCGACCTGGTAAAGGTGGACCAGCGCGGCCGCCAGATGAGCGCCCTGTTCGGCATCCATGCCTCGGGAACGGCGCTGGGGCCGGCCATCGGCGGCATTATTCTGGACACCTGGGGGTTTCGGAGCCTGTTTTTAATATTTGCCGCCATGGCGGCGGTGGTTCTGGCTATTTCAGCAACGGTCCAGGAGACCCATGAGCGCGCGGCCGTTTCCCGTCGGGAGGTTTTTAATTTTGCCCGGCTCGATCAAATCGAGCGTTATTTTCGTGGAACCTATCTTGTTTTAATCCTTGCCACCTTCGGCGCCATGCTGCGCTCCGAAGTGCTCAGCAGCATGCTCCCCATCTATGTGGTCGATGAACTGGGCTACAGCGCGACCCATGTCGGTTTTATCTTTTTTGTCATCGGCGCCATCACATTCGGCATGATCGTTCCGGCGGGGGTGATTTCGGACAAGTTCGGCCGCAAATGGGCGACCGTTCCGCCGGCCCTGCTCTCCGGGATCGCTTTTGCGGCCTATCCGCTGGTAACCGGACCGTCGGGGCTGATGGTCCTGGCGGCCATGCTGGGAATCGCCAACGGCATGGCGCTCGGCTCCATGACGACCTATACCTACGACATCGTCCCTTACCGCACCCGGGCCCAATTGCAGGCCATGCGTCGGACCATCGGGGAAGTCGGTGCATTCACCGGTCCGCTCCTGGGGGGCGTCATCGCGAACCTCTATGGCGCCGCCATCTCCTTTCTGTTTTTTGCACCGCTGCATCTGCTGGCGGCCTTCTTGCTGATGTTTGCGGCCAAGGAGTCCCTGCCGCGGCGGAGAAAAAAGGAAGAACATGATTAGCTGAGGGGCGAGGGCCGGAGTCCAGAGGGCGGCAAATTAAATAGCTTCTAATATTATTCAGATGATTCACCACGGAGGCACGGAGGACACGGAGAAATGAATCCATTTGTCTGAACGGGAGATACCGGTTCAGACAAAATATACACCCTATGTACGTTATCAGCTTATGCAGCGATAATTAAGGAGATGATTTTTTGCCCGTCGCCGCCTGCCCAGTTAAACCTTACAGTTTAACCGGGGTCTCCCGATGGGCAAAAATAAAAGTTCCTCCGTAATCTCCGTGTCTCGAATGAGTGCAGCGAATGGGTGGTGAAATTAAAAATAATACATTACGATACTTAAGAATAGTTGTAATAGGCGCGATTATCTTTCCAATTTTTCGATCACACCGGCGGCGATAAGGGGCAGCAGGATTTCGTGGTGCCCGATGAGGTTAAATCCCTGGCCTCCCCCGGCGGTGGGCCGTTTGACCACATTGGTCAGGGGGCGATAGTGAGCGATAAAGTCCATGTTGACGGTGGTAAAGCTGTCCAAGCGGTGTCCCAGGTTGCGGGCCAGGCTGACGGCTTTGAGAAAAATTTCCGGTAAGATGACAGCCGAGCCGACATTCAGGTAAACGCCGCCCTCGAGATCGGCCACCAAGCCGGCAAAGGTGCGAAAATCCCGGTGGGAGGCTTCCCCGGCGGCGGCCGGGTCAAATTGCGGGTGCATGTGGATAATGTCGGTTCCGATGGCGACATGCACGGTAACCGGAATGCCCAAACGGGCGCCGGCGGCCAGGATGCTTTTATCGCTAAAGGGGAGTTTGTTGCCGATGATGGACCTGCCCACAGCTTCACCGATTCCGATCTGCTGCTGGCCGGCATATTGAATGGCCTCGCATAAGAAAACGCCGGTTTCATCGGCCATGCCGAAAGCGCCGTCCTGCAAAGAGGCAGACACGTCTTCGGATGTCTGGCCCGTCAGGGCCAGCTCAAAGTCATGGATAATTCCGGCGCCGTTCATGGCAACGGCCGACACAATGCCGCGTTCCATCAAATTCACCACCACCGGATTAAGCCCGACCTTTATGACGTGGGCCCCCATTCCCAGGATGACGACCTTCTCATTTTCAGCGGCGGCGGCCATTGCCGCAATCACCTTGCGAACATGGTCGCCGGCCAGGATGTTCGGCAGGGAATCGAGAAAATTTGTAAATGACGACCCTTTTTGCCAGGGCCTGGCAGCGTCATTGACCTTAACCAGGCTCTTACGGTCCGAAAGCGGGCGCGTTTTGATGTGATTCAGGTCGATGGGTTTGATGGGCTTTTTCATGCTAAAATTTTTCCAGAAAAAGAATCCGGTCCACCAGTTCGCACAGTAGATGCCCCAGCATAATGTGGGCTTCCTGAATTCGGGCGGTTATCCGGGATTCAACCGCAAAATTTAAGTCGACCATCTCGGACAATTTGCCGCCCGGTCCGGTCAGGCCGACGGTCAGGAGTCCGATTTCTTTTGCGGCGGCAGCAGCCCGGATGACATTGCGGGAATTGCCGCTGGTGCTGATCCCTAAGGCGATGTCCCCCTTTTTCCCCAGGGCCCGGAGCTGCTTTTCAAATATTTCGTCAAAATGGTAGTCGTTGGCGATGCTGGTGATGATGGATGTGTCCGTTGTCAGGGCCAGGGCGGCCAGCGGCTGCCGTTCGATCCGGAAGCGGTTGATGAATTCCGCAGCGATATGCTGAGCGTCGGCGGCGCTGCCGCCGTTTCCAAAAACAAGCAGTTTATGGCCTGAAACGATGGCGGTCGCCACCATTTCAGCAGCCTGAATGATCCGGTCGAGATGGCCGGTGATGAACGCTTCCTTGACCCGGATGCTGTCTGAGAGCGCCTCCAGAATGATGTCTTTCATAAATCAGGCGTGTCCTTTTCTTCTAATCATGCTGTAACCATTAAGAGGCCTTTGCCATCAAGCGGTCCCGGATCTTGTCTATGAATTGAGTGGAATCATGGCCGAGCTTTACGGCCTTTTTAAATTCATTTAAGGCCGGTTCCAGCATATTTTGATCTAGATAAAGCGTTCCCAAACGGTGGCGGAAGAGGCCGTTGTCGGGGGAGATTTCGATGCTTTGCCGGCAGAACATGATGGCAATCTCCGCATTTTCGCCCATCACCCCAAACAGGTCTCCCAGGGCGGAAAGCGCAGCTGCGTCATTGGGATTCAGTTTGATGGCCTTGCGGTAGGCGTCGGCCGCCTTGGCGGGCATGGCGCCGGCCACATAACAGTCGCCGAGGTAACGATAAACCGATCCGGCGGTCGGATGGCGGTCGGCTGCTTTTTCAAGATAGCGCCGGGCGTTTTCAAAGTCGCCCATCTCCAGGTATAGCCGGCCGGTTTGAAACAGGATTTCAAACACGTCTTTTGAAATGTTCAGCGCTTCGAGAAAGCGCGTCAGCGCCTTTTCCTGTTGGCCGGACAGCATGTGGACCAGACCGGCGTTATAGACGGACATGGCTTCGCCGGCATCCAGCTGAATGGCGGTTGAAAATGTTTCCAGGGCTTTTTCAAAAGATCCCTGGAGGCCGTAACAAACGCCCAGACTGTTGTGGACATTTACATTGGCCGGGTCCAGCAGCAGGGCCAGCTTAAATTCTTCAATGGCGCCGGGGATGTCGCCTTCATGGTAACGCTTATCGCCGCTGATGTTCAAGCTGACGGCATCAAAGGAGACGCAGCTGCCGGGGCCGAAAAAAGCGGCATGGTCAAGGGCCTTGTAGGCGTTTTCAAGCACCTGGCGCTTGGAAAAGGTGATGGTCGGGTAAGCCGCGATTCCGATGGAAACGGTTTCCCGGCAGTGAGCGGTAAGTGCTTTGCGGATTTTCTTGGCTGTCTTCAAAGAAAACAGAGCGGTTTTTTCCGGAAAGAAGCACCCAAGTTCATCTGACTTTAAGCGGCCCCACAACCCGTTTGCGGTTTTACAAAAGGTGTCGATGATTTCAGCCGCGGCCAACAGACAGTCCGTCGTCAGCCGGGTTTCGGACGGATTGCTGCGAAAATTATCGATGCGCATGACCAGGGCGCTGAACTTTTGGCACATATAGAGTTCGGCCATGGCATGGTTCAGAAATTTGCGGTTGCTGAGAGCCTGGGGGTAGGCTTCCAGTAAAGGATCCGGAGTGACGGCGGCAGCCTTGAAGGTCGGTTTGGGTTTGGCCTCGGGGTCTGTTCGGGATAGTAAAAATTGCCGGGTTGAAGCGCGTCTGCGAATAAGTTCCTGCTGCTTGGTCATGGGGCCGTCCTTTCCAGTAGGCCTTTGAATGCGGCAGCAATGACCGGAATCTCGCTGTCCCGGACGGTGCGCAGGTCCATGATAAAAAAATCATCTTCAATCCGGCCGATGACGGCGGGTTTAGACTGCCGCAAGTAGTCGTCGATGCCGTTGGCGGGCATCCCCTGCACCGTGACGCCCAAACAGAAACTGGGAAGTTTCAGAAGCGGCAGCGCACCGCCCCCGACCCGGGAATCCAGCTGCAGGGACTTAACCTGCAGGTCCGGAGATTTCAGCGCCATGAGCCGTCTTCGGAGTTTATTGGCTTTTTTCCGGATCACATCGATGGGCAGCGTCATCATCCGCAGGGTCGGGATGGATGCCATTGCCCGGGGTTCATCCCGGTATAACGACAGGGTCGCCTCCAGCGCCGCCAGCGTCAGCTTGTCGATCCGCAGGGCCCGGGCGAGGGGGGTTTTTTTGATGCGGTCCAGCATTTCTTTGCGGCCGACAATAATGCCGGCCTGGGGTCCCCCCAGAAGCTTGTCGCCGCTGAACGTGACCACGTCCGCACCGGTTCTGACGGAGTCCTGAACGGTGGGTTCCTTTATCAGTCCGTAGCGGGAGAAATCAATAAAGGTCCCGCTGCCGAGATCTTCCATCACCGCAATCTGATACTTTTGCCCGAGCGCCACCAGCTCTTTCAGCGAAACTTCCGCGGTAAACCCCTCGACGCTGTAGTTGCTTTTATGGACCTTCAGCAGCAGGCCGGTATGGCTTCCAATGGAACCTTCATAGTCTTCGGGATGGGTCCGGTTGGTGGTGCCCACTTCTTTCAGGATCGCACCGCTTTTGGCCATGACATCCGGAATGCGGAATGATCCGCCGATTTCAACGAGTTCTCCTCTGGATATCAGGACCTGTTTATCCTTGGCAATGGTGTCCAGCGCCAGGAAGACAGCGCCGGCATTGTTGTTGACAACCAGGGCGGCTTCCGCGCCGGAGAGTTCGCAGAGAATGTCTTCCACGCTGGAATAGCGCGAGCCCCGTTTTCCGGTTTTAAGATCAAACTCCAGATTGGAGTATCCGCCGGCGATGTCTGTCAGCTGCTCAAGGGCTTTATCACAGAGGACGGAACGGCCCAGATTGGTATGGATCACCACTCCGGTTGCATTAATGACAGGGGCCAGCTTCGGGGCCATGAGCGCACGGGCGGCGGTCTTGACGGTTGCCAGGATCGAAGGTTCGCTGAGGGCTTTTTCAGGGTCATCGGCTTTGCCGGAAAGAATTTCCGCCCGAAGCATTTCAATGACGGTGCGGATGGCGCGGACCAGAACAGATTTCGGAAGGGTCTGAAAGAATGGGTCTTCTTTGGAAATTTCAAGAAGGTGGTCGACGCCGGGAAGCATCCGCAGGCGGGAATGCATTGTGTCAGTTTTTGCCATAAATCATTCCGGGGTAAAAATAGTGGGTTCCGATCACCGGGTAAAGACTTCCGAAAAATCCTTTATTTGAAACTAATACAATTTAAAGCTAATTATTTCAATATTTTTTTTAACGCTAGCAGGGGAATTGAAAAAATGCTTTATCGGATGCCGATTTTGGTCTATATGATGAATTAAGTCCTCTGTTTCGTAAATATCATAACGTATTTTTTAATGATTCACCACAGACATAAAGAGTGCGTCGGCAGCAACCGCATTTTTGAACAGCGAAAAGCTTACGAAATTAGCGCCTCCGGCAAGCAGTGCGGCTCGGGGATAACGACTGTCAACCAGGAGTGTGGCCGTGACACCAAAGCGTGTGTTTATCGTCAATCCCAATGCCGGCAACGGCTCCACCGGTTTGAACTGGCCGCATATCCGCGTGCTGGCCAAAAGCAGCCTGGCTCCATTTGAGTATTACATTACCACCGGTCCCGGGGATGCCGGCTGTTTTGCCAAAGAGGCCATCGCTTCAGGGGCGGATCAGGTGGTCTGCGTCGGTGGGGACGGGACCCTCAACGAGGTGCTCAACGGCTACATGGCCCACGCAGAAAGCGTTCGTTCCGGCGTCCGACTGGGCTTTATTCCCAACGGGACCGGGTGTGATTTTATCAAAACGGTTCAGATACCGGGCAATATCAAACAGGCTGTGGGGGTGATCGCTGCAAACAACGTGTGCGCCGTCGATGTCGGCAGACTTCATTATAAAGACCATGACGGCAATACCCGCTGCCGCTATTTTCATAACATCAGCAGTTTCGGCCTGGGCGGAGAGGTCGACCAGCGGGTCAACCGGACCGCCAAACCGTTTGGCCCCTTTGTATCCTTTATATGGGCAACCTTGGTATCCATATTTCAGTACGGCAAAAAAAAGGTCTATCTGAAAATTGATGATCATTTTAGACAGACCTGCATCGTATGGAATGTGGCCGTTTCCAACGGTCAGTACCACGGCGGCGGGATGTGGGTTGCGCCGGATGCGTCTGTTGATGACGGGTTGTTTCATGTCACCGTCATCGGCGATCTGAGCGTGCCGGAAGTGCTGCTCAATCTGCCACGGCTGTATAACGGCCGGATTTTGCAGGTGAAGAATGTATTTTCCGTTACCGGCAGAAAAATAGAGGCGTCGTCGTCCCAGCGGGTCTTGCTGGATATTGACGGCGAGCAGCCCGGGACCCTGCCGGTTGTCATAGACCTGTTGCCCCGTGCGCTGAACCTGATCACGCCCGAGAGGTAAAAGAAAAGGATTCGATGGTTCAAGAGATCCAGGGCTTGCGGCGAGCTCAGTCGAACGGTTCAGGGGAAGTGAAAATAAGCGATAAAGCTGGGAGGCTGGGAAGCCGGGAAGCTTAAAGGGCAACGCCTTGACGTCATAGCATCCAAGCATCCTATCGTCACGCAAGGCGTTTTCAATTTAAACAGAATTGTCTAAACAGCATTTACCATAAACGCCTTTAAGGGATCTTATGAAAAATATGCTGGTTACAGGCGGCGCCGGTTTTATCGGGGCAAATTTTATCCGATATCTGTTAGTGGAATCCGACTTTTCAGGCCGCATCGTCAATGCCGACAAGCTGACCTATGCGGGCAATCCGGAAAACCTGGCAGATATTGAACAAACGTTTTCCGACCGGTATTATTTTCAAAAAGTCGATATTTGCGATGCCGCTGCTCTGGCAAAGATTTTCAGTGAATTTGAAATCGACTCGGTTTGCCATTTTGCCGCAGAATCGCATGTGGACCGGTCGATTGCAGCACCGGATGCGTTTGTCCAGACCAACATCGTCGGCACCTTTAATCTGCTGGAAGCCGCCCGGGGGCATCAAGGCCGGCTGATCCGTTTTCATCATATCAGCACGGATGAAGTCTACGGGTCCCTGGGGGCTGACGGTTATTTCAGGGAAGACACCCCCTATGACCCCAGCAGTCCCTATTCCGCCTCCAAAGCGGCCTCCGATCATCTGGTGCGGGCCTACTTTAAAACATACGGCCTGCCCGTAACCCTGTCGAACTGCTCCAACAATTACGGCCCCTATCAGTTTCCGGAAAAACTCATTCCGCTGATCATCCTCAATGGTATAGAAGGCAGCGCCCTGCCAATCTATGGCGACGGCCGCAACATCAGGGACTGGCTGTATGTCGAGGACCACTGCCGGGCGGTGTGGGAAGTCATGAAAAGGGGCGAGCCGGGAAAAACCTACAATATCGGCGGCCGCGGCGAGATGCGCAACATCGATGTCGTCAGGATGATATGTGATCTCTTGGACGATATGGAACCGCTGCCGGACAAGCGCCCGCACCGGGACCTGATTCAGTTTGTCAAAGACCGGCCCGGTCATGATTTGCGATATGCCATCGATTTTTCAAGACTGCAGCGGGAATTGGGCTGGGAGCCGATCGAGTCGTTTAAGACCGGCATCCGCAAAACAATTGCCTGGTACATGGAAAAACGGGACTGGGTTGAGCGGGTGAAAAGCGGCGCTTACCGGGAGTGGATGGAAGATCATTACCGGCAAGGCTGAAGGGGGATAGGCTGACAACTGGCAATTGGCAATTGAGAATTGAGAATTGCCACAACCCTTTGCAAGCCAACATAAAAGGATGTGCATGAAACCCTCAAAAGACTATATTATTTTCCCCCTGGACGTTCCCACAGCGGCTGAAGCTCGGAAGTACGTTGAACTGCTGGCGGATGATGTGGGCATGTTTAAAGTCGGATTGGAGCTGTTTGTCCGTTCCGGGCCTGAAATCGTAAAACTGATTCAAGCGTGCGGTCCTGCGGGAATTTTTTTGGATTTGAAACTTCACGACATTCCGGCAACGGTTGCGGGCGCCATGAAGGTCATTGCAGACCTGGGCGTTCAGTTTGCAACGGTTCACTGCGGCGAGTCGCCGGCAATGCTGCAGGCGGCGGTTGATGCCGCAGGCCGGAGCGTCGGTGTTCTCGGCGTTACGGTTCTGACCAGCGTTTCCGCTAAAGACATCCAGGCGGCCGGTTTCAGCCCGGAGTATGCCGGCGATCTGTCCGCCCTTGTCATGAAACGGGCGTCAATGGCCAAGGCCGCCGGCTGCACCGGAATCGTCTGCTCCGGCCTTGAAGTAAAATCCGTGAAAGCGAAATTCGGCAAGGATTTTGTTGCCGTCACCCCGGGGATCAGGCCACTCTGGGACGCAGGCAAAGATGATCAGAAACGAATCACCACTCCGGCCCAGGCCGTCAAGGACGGCGCCGATTACCTGGTTATCGGTCGTCCCATTCGCAACGCAGACGACCCGCGGGAAGCCGCTCGGCGGATTGCGGAAGAGATTGATGAAGTCATATGATTTTTAAAATGAGGAGCAGCTCTTGTCATGAGTACGGAAGTTCCGGTTGCGCGGATTACAAGTAAAATATATCTCATACGCGGCCAAAAGATCATGCTGGATAGGGATCTGTCAGAACGTTATGGAGTTGAAACCAAGGTGTTAAAGCAGGCTGTCAAGAGAAATATTGATCGTTTTCCTGAAGATTTTATGTTTGAACTTGGGAGGGATGAGTTCGCAAACTTGAGGTCACAAATTGTGACCTCAAGTTTGCGTGTGCTTCGTTAATCGAAGTCATCGGGCAATTACTTGAAACTCATCGAATTTTGGATCTTAATCGATAGTGGACATATGCGTGTTTCCAGAAGAGTGATCAACGGACTGAGCCGCCGTGAATTTCTGATTATGACCGGCATGGCCGCTGCCGGGCTGACCGCGGGGTGTGCCGTCAACCCGGTCACGGGAAAATCCCAGTTCATGATCGTGGATGAACAGCAGGAGATAGCGGTCGACCGGCAGCAGTCGCCGCACCAGCTTTCTTCGGATTACGGGACCGTCCGGGACCGAGGCTTGCAGGACTACATCCAGGCCACCGGCAAGCGGATTGCCGCCAACACCCACCGCAGCCATATGCCTTACAACTTTCACTGCGTCAACGCCAATTATGTAAACGCTTACGCGTTTCCCGGCGGCAGCATCGCCTGCACCCGGGGAATCCTGCTGGAGCTTGATAATGAGGCGGAGCTGGCGGCCCTGCTGGGGCATGAACTGGGCCACGTCAATGCCAGGCATACCGCGGAAATCATGTCAAAGGCCGCGCTGGCCGGCATGGCCGCAGGCGGACTTTCCATCCTGACCGGTGCGGCCCTGGGATCAGGCGCCGGCAAGATTGCCGGGCAGCTCGGTCAGCTGGGCTCGGGCGCCCTGCTGGCCTCATACAGCCGGGACAACGAACGCCAGGCAGACAGCCTGGGCATGGAATACATGGCCAGGTCCGGCTACGGTCCCCAGGGCATGGTGGGCCTCATGGAGATGCTCAACAGCATGAGCCGGCACAAGTCCGGTGCCACGGATCTTCTCTTTGCCACCCATCCCATGAGCGCTGAACGCTACCAGACATCGGTGAGCCAGGCCACCGACGATTACCGGCAGTACAGCGGCCAGCCATTGTTTCGAGAGCGATACATGGACGCTACCGCCGATCTTAGAAAAATCAAAGCCGCCCTTAAAACGATGCAGGAGGGTGAAGCGGCCATGGGCAGGGAAGCTTACAGTCAGGCCGAAGAACTGTTCAAGCAGGCCCTTGTCCAGGTTCCTGACGATTACACAGGCTTGCTGCTGATGGCCAAGTGCCAGCTGGTCCAGAAGAAAGACGGCGAGGCGGAGCGCTATGCGGACAGGGCCAGGCAGGTCTATCCCGATGAGGCCCAAGGCTGTCATATCAGCGGCATTGCCAAGATCCGCACAAAAAAATACGAAGCCGCCCATGAGGATTTTTCTACCTACGAGCGGCTTCTTCCGGGAAATCCCAACACGGTGTTCTTCAAGGGTCTTTCCCTGGAAGGCATGCAGAAAATCGATCCGGCTGCGAAGGCCTACATCCGATATCTGAACCAGGTCCGGCAGGGGAAACTGGCGCAATATGCGTATCAGCGGCTGAAGGAGTGGGGTTACATCAAGTAGTAACGATATGGACTAAGTGCTGTATGCTCAGATACCGGTCAGTAAACCGAGCGGTGAGTGAGAAAATTCAGATTCGAGGTTTGTCTAATGTAGTCCGAAATTATTCAGATGAAAAGTAGTGTGGCGGTTTATGGCAAGGAGTGCTCGGGCCTCAGGCGCTGTTTAAGTAAAGCTCTACTTATCAATTCCACTTGAGCACTTAACGGTCAAAAGGAAATATCAATTATGAAATGGATAAAAATGGCGGCTTTATGAATCGTCGAAAATTTTTAAGCTATTGCGTAAAAACCGGAATGACTCTCGGTTTTGGCAGCTTAACCTCCTGCGTAGCAACCAACAAGACATTACCAACAGCTCCGGCCCACCCCAATGCCTTGCAAGGCGTTAAATTTGCAAGGGTTGATGCGCACGGTCATACGGTTCCTGGTCTGAAAGCGGATAGAGTGATTTCTTTGATGGATATGGCAGGCATCAGTCACATGGTTTTGATGGCCAGGGGACGGAACGATGCGCTAACCACTGAGATATACAAACAAGCTCCGCAGAGAATTCTGCCGTTTGTGAGCAGCATGTATCCTGGTTGGCATAGGCAAGATGAGCGGGTGCTTTCCTTTGCCGAGAGACAACTCAGCACCGGTATTTTCAAGGGGGTTGGTGAAGTGATGCTGCGGTACTACGGAATCCCTTCAAAGGATGAACCTGCTATTAATGTGCCGGCTGATTCTCCCTTCATTAAGAAATTAAGCGATATCGTCGTACAATACAATGTCGTGATGACTGTCCACATGGAGCCCGAGGCTGATGCGATCAGATCCCTGGAAAACTTACTGGACTACAACAAGAAGCTTAGGCTGGTATGGGCGCATTGCGGGACGGT